>NZ_JABDWE010000026.1:0-86377 GCF_019685125.1 Rhizobium sp. NZLR10
GTCGTAGGCACCGGCCAGCGAAACAATCAGGTCGGAAAGCGGCTCGGCCAGATTGTTGGCGAGCTCGTCGCTTTCGGCCAGCAGCACCTTGGCGACGCCGAAGAGTTTTGCCGCGGCATCGGCGGCTGCCTTGGCGCCCTTGCCGGCGACCAGAACATGGACGTCGCCGCCGATCTGGCTTGCCGCCGTCAGCGCCTTGGCGGTCTGGTCGAAAAGGCTTTGATTGTCGTGGTCGGCCAGAAGAAGAATAGTCATGATGGTGTTCTCTCTTTCCTGGCTTAAAGCACGCCGGCTTCGTTCTTCAGTCTGTCGACCAGTTCGGCGACCGACTTGACCTTGACCCCGGCCTTGCGGCCCGACGGCTCCTCGGTCTTCAGCACCTTCAGCCGCGGCGTCGTGTCGACGCCGAAATCGGCGGGAACCTTCTTGTCGAGCGGCTTCTTCTTCGCCTTCATGATGTTCGGCAGCGAGGCGTAACGCGGTTCGTTCAGCCTGAGGTCCGTGGTTACGACCGCCGGCAGCTTGATCTCGATCGTCTGCAGGCCGCCATCGACTTCGCGGGTGACCTGAGCCTTGCCGTCAGCGATTTCGATCTTCGAGGCGAAGGTCGCCTGGGCGGACCCCAGCAGTGCTGCCAGCATCTGGCCGGTCTGGTTCGAATCGTCGTCGATCGCCTGCTTGCCGACGATGACAAGACCCGGCTGCTCGGCATCAACGATGCCCTTGAGGATCTTGGCGACGGTGAGCGGCTCGACCGCATCGTCGGTCTCGACCAGGATCGCCCGGTCGGCGCCCATGGCAAGGGCGGTCCTCAGCGTCTCTTCGGCCTTGGCCGGACCGATCGAGACGACGATCACTTCCTCGCACCTGCCGGCTTCCTTCAGCCGCAGCGCCTCTTCCACCGAGATCTCATCGAACGGGTTCATCGACATCTTCACATTGGCAAGCTCGACACCCGTGCCGTCCGGCTTCACCCGGATCTTCACGTTGTAGTCGACGACCCGTTTTACGGGTACGAGAATCTTCATTTGCAAAACTCCTTTTATTTCCTAGACTGCCGGCCGTCAGTGCGGCCGTTCGGCAAGCAGCGCCCAGAAGGCGAAGAGCGGTGTGCCCACCGACCTCATGGCATGTTTGATTCCAGGGATATTGTAGAACGATCCGCCGATACCAGGCGAAAACCAGTCCCCTTCCCCTTGCTGAAACTCTCCCTCGGAAAGCACCAGATAGACTTCCTCGGGCGCATGGTCATGGTCCGGATAGCGCACCTGAGGCGCCATTAACGTCACACCGAGCCACAGGTCGTTCCGCTCCTCCAATCCTCCCGGGCCGATGATCATGGCATTGGCATGCCCATCGACGAAATTGTCGTCGGCCGTGTGGTCATACTTGGTGCGCCGACGCCATTCAAGCATCGGCTCGATGCCTTTGAAGGCCTCGATTAATCCCGTCAGCGAAGGATAGGACGTATCGATCGCGAGCGCCAGATCGAGGTGATGACACACCGGCAACCGGCTTCCCTCTCCCGCACGTGCGGCTCCCCGCCGTTCCAACGCCGCAAAAAACTGACCGATCGAGCGGCGTGCTTCCGGCGCCTTTGCGAATTGGTCGAAAGCGGCAGACGCCGCATCCACGAAAAGCTGCAGGCTTTCTCCGCGTAAACTCATGTCATCCCCCCGAAATGAGCGGCCGGCGAGCGGCCCCTCTTGCGATCATATATCCTTGGCGATGCGCAGGCCGTCATAGATGGCGGCATGCGTGTTGCGCGCAGCGACAGCATCGCCGATCCGAAACAGCTGGAACTTGCCCTCGGGATTGCGAATGACGGATTGAGGTTCCCCGGAAAGAAGCTGGTCGTGCGACATCTCGCCGAGATTGCTCGAGCTGGGTTTCAGCTCGAAATAGAGCTCGTCGAGCGGGATGGTCCCATGGTTGACGACGATCTGGTCGAAGCTGTGCTGCCGGGCAATCCCGCCATAATCGCTGCCGACATGAGCGACGAGCTGATTGCCGCTTTTCTCGACAGCTTCCAAGCGATAGGTGACGGTGAAGGTCACGTCGTGCTTCTGAAGCGAGCGCATATAGGGCACCAGGTTCATGGCCATAACTTCGGGCGCGAAGGACCGGTCCGGCGTCATGATCTCGACCTTGGCGCCGGCCTTGGCCAGAAACTCCGCCGCCTGAAGGCCGGCATGGTCGCCGGCATCGTCGAAGATCAGCACGTTGGTTCCAGGCTTCACGTCGCCGGAGATGATGTCCCATGACGAGACCACCAGCTCGTTGCCGCTCGAGAGAACCTCGGTATGCGGCAAACCGCCCGTCGCGATGATGACGACATCGGGATTCTCGGCTTCGATCGAGTGAGCTTCCGCCCAGGTGTTGAAATGGAAGGTGACGTCGTATTTCTCGCACTGGCTCATGCGCCAGTCGATGATGCTTATCATTTCCTTTCGGCGCTCGCTCTGGGCGGTGAGCCGGATCTGGCCGCCGGGATTGTTCGCCGCTTCGAAAACGACCACCTGGTGGCCGCGTTCTCCGGCAACGCGCGCTGCTTCCAGACCGGCCGGGCCGGCGCCGACGATGACGACCTTTTTCCTGGCGTCGGCCTTCGCCACCATATGCGGCATGGTCAGTTCGCGGCCGGTGGCGGCATTGTGGATGCAGTAGGCGGCCCCGCCTTGATAAATGCGGTCGAGACAGTAATTGGCGCCGACGCAGGGACGAATGTCCTCTTCCCGCTTCTCGATGATCTTGCGGACGATGTGCGGGTCGGTCATGTGGGCGCGGGTCATGCCGATCATATCGACCTTGCCGGAGGCGATCGCATGGCGCGCGGTGGCGACATCAGGGATCTTCGCGGCGTGGAAAGTCGGGAAGTCTGTCGCGGCGCGGATTTCGCCGGCGAAATCGAGATGCGGCGAATTCGCCATGCCCTGGATCGGGATCACGTCGGTCAGGCCAGCGTCGGTATCGATGTGACCGCGGATTACGTTCAGGTAGTCGATAAGGCCGCTGTCCCTGAGGCGCCTGGAGATTTCGATGCCTTGGGCCTTGCCGGTGCCGCCCGGAAGACATTCGTCGGCCGTGTAGCGCACGCCCAGGATGAACTCGTCCCCGACCCTCTGCCGGATCGCCTTGAACACATCGAAACAGAAACGCAGCCGGTTGTCGAGCGAGCCGCCATAGGGACCATCGAGCTCGTTGGTGAGCGGCGACGTGAACTGGTCGATCAAGTGGCCGTAGGCCTCGAGTTCGACGCCGTCCATACCGCCCGCCTTCATGCGTTCGGCTGCGTCGGCGAAATCCTTGATGATGCGCTCGATATCCCAATCTTCCAACTTCTTCGGAAAGGCACGATGGGATGCCTCGCGATGATGCGATGGGGCGACAACCGGCAGCCAGTCGCCCTTGTCCCAGCGTGTGCGCCGGCCGAGATGGGTGAGCTGGATCATGATCGCCGCCCCCTCTTCGTGCACGGCGTCGGTCATTTCCCTGATCCACGGAACGATTTCGTCCTTGTAAGCCAGCAGATTGTTGAAAACCGGCGGACTATCCCTGGACACCGCAGCCGAGCCCGCCGTCATCGTCAATGCCACTCCGCCCTTTGCCCGCTCCACCGTGTAGGCACGATACTTCTCCTTCGGCATACCGTCTTCGGGATAGGCCGGCTCGTGGGAGGTGACGATAATACGGTTACGCAACTTCAAGTGCTTGAGCTGATAGGGCTGAAGGAGAGGATCGTTCGACATGGGCCGCGGTTCCGATTAAAAATACCAGAGGAAACGCTAGGCGTAATGTACATATGTGTCAATATTGAAAACATTATGGTCGTTATTTTTGACACTTCTGTACATTTTTCTTGTGCGCGACCTCGGAATTTGATAGGAGATAACCTATGGATCAGGCTTTGAACGACACCGGTTGGCGCGGATCACAGGAAGGATGGCTGGAAGCAGCTTACCACTCACTGCTGGAGTCCGGCGTGGATTCGGTGAAAATTCTGCCGCTGGCGAAAAAGCTAAATCTCTCGCGCACGAGCTTCTACTGGTTCTTCAAGGATCGGGAGGAGCTGTTGAGTGCACTCGTGGCGCTATGGCGCGACAAAAACACCGGCAACATCGTCAAGCGATCTGAGGCTTATGCGGAATCGCTCGCCGAAGCGATGCTCAATGTCTTCGATTGCTGGCTCGACAACGATCTGTTCGACGCGAAGTTCGAATTTGCCGTGCGCAGTTGGGCGCTGCAGTCCGACGAGCTTCTCGCAGAGGTCCAGAAGGCCGATCAGATTCGGCTGGAGGCGCTCAAGCGCATGTTCATGCGGTTCGGGTTACCAGAAACGACATCGGATGTCAGAGCGCGTACAACTTACCTCGTCCAGATCGGATACATCTCCATGCAATCAAGGGAGGAACTCGCCGTCCGCATGAAACGGATTCCCGAATATATCGCGATCTACACGGGCGAAGTGCCGCAGCAGAGGGAGCTCGATCGCTTCTTCTCCCGGCATGGCCACAAGCCCGATTAGAGGAAAGCCGAGATGAGCGTTTCCTTGAGGATCGGTATTATTGGCGGCAGCGGCTGGCTTGGCGGAGCCATCGCCGCCTCGATCCTCGACGCGGGTTTGCTAGAGCCTCGAAAGCTCTCTCTCTCCTATCGCGGTAAACAGCCGGATCGTTTCTTGAATTCTTTCTGGACGGCCGACAATCAGGCGCTGGCCGACCGCTCGGACGTGATCTTCCTCTCAGTCCGTCCTGATGACTGGCATCCCCTTGATGTCGATGCCGGCGGCAAGCTCGTCATTTCGGTGATGGCGGGGATTGGTCTCGCCGCCCTTTCGCAACACCACAAGACCGGCCGTGTCGTCCGCGCCCTGCCGAATGCGGCTGCCGAAGTGGCTAAGTCCTATACGCCGTGGATCGGCACAAGCGAGGTCACGGAAAATGACGGGGCCGTCGTCCGCGCCATTTTCGAGGCCTGCGGATCGCAGGACGAGGTCGCAAGGGAAAGCGACATCGATTACCTCACCGGCCTTTCCGGCTCCGGACCGGCGTTGCCGGCGCTGCTTGCGGCTGCCATGATGGATGACGCCGTCGCCCGCGGCCTGCCGGCGGAGATTGCGCGCCGCGCCGTCAATACGGTGATGACAGGCGCCGGTCGCCTTTTGGAGCGCCGCGACGAAAGTCCCGAAGACGTCGTTCAGACCTTTCTCGATTATCGCGGTACGACGGCGGCGGCCATCGAAAGCATGCGCGCTGCGGGATTCGACGCGTCGATCGCCAAGGGTTTGTCGGCGGCATTTGAGAAATCGGTGAGTATGGGAAAGGTTTCCTGACGACCGTTGGGGCGGGCACTGCGGCACCCCGCTCGGCAAGACCAGCCGCTAAACAGAGGGAACGACAATGAAAAAACTACTCGCAACGACATGTCTGACATTCGGCCTGATTGGCGGAGCGTCTTTCGCCAGCGCCGCCGAATGCGGCAGCGTGACCATCGCCAGCATGAACTGGCAGAGCGCCGAAGTTCTCTCAAACCTGGACAAGTTCATCCTGAACGAAGGCTATGGCTGCAGCGCTGACATCACCGTTGGCGACACCGTCCCGACGATCACCTCCATGGCCGAAAAAGGCCAGCCGGATATCGCGCCCGAAGCCTGGATCGATCTTCTCCCCGACGTCGTCAAGAAGGGCACGGAAGAAGGCCGCATCGTTCAGGTCGGTTCTCCACTGCCGGATGGCGGCGTGCAGGGCTGGTGGATTCCGAAATATCTCGCCGACGCTCATCCCGATATCAAGACCATCGGCGACGTGCTGAAGCATCCGGAACTCTTCCCCGATCCCGAAGACGCGAAGAAGGGCGCCATCTTCAACGGCCCGCAGGGCTGGGGTGGCACTGTCGTCACCTCGCAGCTCTACAAGGCCTTCGAAGCCGAGAAGGCGGGCTTCACCCTCGTCGATACCGGCTCGGCCGCCGGTCTCGATGGTTCAATCGCCAAGGCTTACGAGCGCAAGGAAGGCTGGGCCGGTTACTACTGGGCGCCGACCGCGCTGCTCGGTAAGTATCAGATGGTCAAGCTCGAAGCCGGGGTGCCGCAGGATGCCGCCGAATGGAAGCGTTGCATCACCGTCGCCGATTGCGCCGACCCGAAGCCCAATGCCTGGCCGGTCGATCATGTCGTCACCCTGGTTGCCAAGCCCTTTTCGGAAAAGGTCGGGCCTGAGGTCATGGGCTATCTGGCGAAGCGCTCCTGGAGCAATGACACGGTCAACAAGCTGATGTCGTGGATGACCGACAACCAGGCAACTGGTGAAGACGGCGCCAAGCACTTCCTGAAGGAAAACAAGGACCTTTGGACCAAGTGGGTCTCGCCTGAGGCGGCCACGAAGATCGAAGCTGCGCTTTAACATTGACTATCGCGGTGCGCGAAAAGCGCACCGCCTCTCACAGCCGATAAAATCAAAAAGACTGCAGCGGCTCTTTGAAGAAAAAGGGGATCCGAATGGAATGGTTTTATAAATTCCCACATATGGATGACGACGCGCTTCGCAATTTGAAGAAGGCGATCGATGACGGCTTTCGCGGATTTACCCGCGCCTACGGCGACGGCATCGAAACCCTCTTCATTCCGCTGCAGCATTTCCTCATCGCCGCCGAACGGTTCATGACGCAGACGCCGTGGCCGATCATCACCGCGATCATCCTAGCCATCGCATGGCTTGGGAGCCGCAGCCTGAAGGTCGTCTTCGGCTGTCTGGTGACGCTGCTGCTGATCGGCTATTTCGACATGTGGGACGATACGATGCGGACGGTCTCGATGATCTTCGTCTGCACGGTTCTTTCCATCGCCATCGGCATTCCGATGGGAATATTCATGGCACGTTCCGACCGGCTGCAGCGCGTGATCAATCCGATCCTCGACGTCATGCAGACCATGCCCAGTTTCGTCTATCTCATCCCTGTCGTCATGCTGCTCGGCATCGGCAAGGTGCCGGGACTGATCGCCGTCGTCATCTACGCCATTCCGCCGATGATAAGGCTAACGGACCTCGGCATCCGGCTGGTCGACAAGGATGTGCTGGAGGCAGCCGATGCCTTCGGGACCTCGAGCGCGCAGAAGCTGTTCAAGGTGCAGCTGCCGCTCGCGCTTCCCACCATCATGGCCGGCATCAACCAGACGATCATGATGGCGCTGGCCATGGTGGTCATCGCATCGATGATCGGCGTCCAGGGCCTCGGCCAGCCGGTGCTGAAGGCGATTGCAAACCAGTATTTCACCCTGGGTATTTTCAACGGCCTTGCCATCGTCGGCATCGCCATCATCTTCGACCGAGTCAGCCAGGCGTATGGCAAGAGGCTCCAGAAGCATCGGGAGATCGTCCATGGCTGATCAGCGTTTCGGCGGCATCAAGATCCGCCATCTCTACAAGATCTTCGGTCCCAACCCCTCCGCGCATGTCGATGCCGTCCAGAAGGGAATGTCAAAGACCGAACTCAACGAAAAGCACGGTCACGTGCTGGGCCTGAGGGATATCAATGTCGAGATTCCCTCCGGCCGCATCCAGGTAGTCATGGGCCTTTCGGGGTCGGGGAAATCGACGCTCATCCGCCACATCAATCGTCTGATCGATCCAACCGCCGGCGAAGTGCTGGTCGACGGCGTCGATGTCGTGAAGATGAACGAGACCGAATTGCGGGCGTTTCGTCGGCACCAGACGGCGATGGTGTTTCAGAAGTTCGCGCTTCTGCCGCACCGGAATGTTCTCGACAACACCATCTTCGGCCTCGAAGTGCAGGGCGTGGAGCGCGCGAAAGCGACCGACATCGCCATGCGCTGGCTGGAGCGGGTCGGCCTGAAGGGCTTCGAGCAAAGATATCCCAACCAGCTTTCCGGCGGCATGCAGCAGCGCGTCGGCCTGGCGCGCGCCCTTTCCAACGACGCGCCGGTCCTTCTGATGGATGAAGCCTATTCGGCGCTCGATCCTTTGATCCGCACGGACATGCAGACGGTGCTTCTCAACATTCAAAAAGAGATCAAAAAAACTATCGTCTTCATCACCCACGATCTCGATGAAGCACTTCGCCTGGGCGACCAGATTGCCATCCTGCGCGACGGCGAAGTCATCCAGCAGGGCACCAGCCAGGACATCGTTCTGCGTCCGGCGGACGAATACATCGCCAACTTCGTCAAGGAGGTCAATCGAGGCCGGGTCATCCATGTCGAAGCCGTCATGACGCCGCTGCACTCCGGTGCGGCGCCGGTTGGACTGGCGATTGCGGCAGGCACGACCGTCGAAGAGGCCGTCCGAATGCTGGCATCGGCGCCAGAGGGCGATGCCAGGGTCGTTTCGCCCTCCGGGGAAACATTGGGGCTTGTCACTTTCCGGCAGCTCGCGGGCGCGATGGTGAATTCGCAGGAGGTTGCCCCCCGACGCGATAGTGCCCTGTCGGTCGCCCTCTGACGCTCCAGATGCGGCCGTCTTTCCGTTTGCTGGCGACACCGATTCAGGCACGTCGCCAGCTCATGTCGGCGCGCATGGGGATTCCGATAGCTCATACCGCTCGCATCGGTCTCCGTCCGGCTTGCCGAGCTATCACGACAGCGACGGCTCGCATGCCATGAGCGAGGCCGAGATCTGGGAAATCATCGACGGATTCGTGCAGGCTGCCCGACAGCGTGCTGGAATGGCGTCAGCCTACTCGATAACAACACCAGTGAGCATTTCTTCGAGGAAGGCGACAGCCTGGTGCTGGCCACCACCGATGCGTCCGCGAACTGGCTGGGCGAGGAATTGCGCTCGCAGAGTATCGATGTCATAGAGATCGGAGATTGCGCCGCCCCGCGCCAGGCGCCCTATGCCTTCTATGAGGATAGGCGAGCTGCCTTGGAGCTGTGACGCCCGCTCCCGCTACGCCCTAATCGACCTCTTCCTGTGTCCGCAAGCCGCGCACGAACAACCTCTCGCCAGCGCTTGCGTATACATTTTGCGCAAGGCCAGTCCAGACTGCGTCGCGAAAAGCCGCTTAGCCGACTTTATCGGGCGCCGGCAATTGCTCCATCGCCACGGAGTAATAAGATGATTTTCGACCAAACCATGATGGTTCACGGTCCCAGAGCCAAGCCCCTCCACCCATCACCCCCCAAAAAAGGATGGAAGGGATCATACATACGCACCCCATCCCGTGCGTATGCCTGCATGCCTGTCTGCTTGCCGAAGGCTATAAGCGGTCCACTATAGAACCTTCGGCAGGCGACTGCGCAGATCCCGGATTGGGGCGTTTTCCATAGCTTCAGATGATGATGCGCATCAAGGCCAGACCGTAGCGTTTGTGCCTTTCGTGGCCTCACGGATACACCCTATAAAATTGCCCCTCTGCGTAATCGTTTCATCACCGGCTTATCATTATAGCAGGTGGTGCGAAGGCTTGCCTATTGTTCAAAGGTCTGCCAGTTCCTGGCTTCAGGCTGCGGAGAGCTGACCGGATTGGATCTGTCGACAAATGCATTTAACCGCTTGGTTTCCTTGACGCATGCCACGCTCGAACTCGACCTGTGTCGACTTGCACATGGTGCTGATCTCTCTGCCGATACCACGCGGATATCCACATGCTCCGCCGAGGCGTGCTGCGTTCCAGGCCCCGTTCGGCTAAGATATAGCCAAGCATCGCCCATCACTCCCGCCCGCAGGCGCTGACAAAGCGGAGGACACCGATCGATGGCGACCGGCGGGGCCAATAGAGGTACGCACATCAATCCGTCGACACGGATCGCGTGTCGCGTCGAAATCTGCGAGCGGTTGAGAAGGACAAGTCAACGCAGCCACGTGGAACAATGGGGGCAGCATGTCGGAAAATAGCGCGCCGCAATTCTCATTTCGATTTCGCGGCTCGTCCTTCGACAACATGGTCGAAACCCTCGGAGGCGCTTTTGGCGCATTCGATGCAGAGCCTGTCGGCCGGGCTCAGGAGTTCCACTGGGGATTGGATTTTGCCGCGACTGACGATGCGGTACTGCTCACCGGTTATCATGAGGCCGAGTTTCAGTTCAATATCGAGCCGACCGTCGATACGGCGGAGTATCTGTCGATCGTTGTGCCACGCAGCGGCGGTATGGGGGTCACCTATGGCCCCCGCGTCGCCGAGGCCGGGCAAGGAAAACTGCTTCTTTACAATAATTTCGAACCCAACAGCGTCATCATGCACGGGCAAGCGAACGTCATCGACGAGCTGCTGGTCAACTGGCCCGTCATCCTGCAGACGATCGGCCAGACCTTCGAGATGCCCTTCAGCGGCTCTCTCGACCTGCTGCCAGAACTCGATCTATCCAAGCCGGCCGGCCGGATGATCGGCAGCCTCACGGAAACGATCATCCAGGGCATGCGCGACGATGGCCCCTTGCTGCAGTCGCCGATTGCCATGGCGCACCTGACGCAGGCGCTGGCCGATCTGGTCGTACGCCTGGTGCCTCACCGGCTGTCGCATTTCCTGGAGAACGGGCCTGCCCTGATCGCACCCCGGCATGTCCGCAAGGCGATCGAATTCATGCACGCCAATATCGATCAGCCGATCACCATGCCGAAGGTGGCCGAAGCGGCGGGCGTATCCAGTCGGGCGCTGGAAACCGGTTTTCGTGCCTTCAGGGATACCTCTCCCGCAGCATACCTGCTGACGCTCCGTCTGCGCGCAGCGCGCCAGGATTTGCTCGATCCAGAGAGCAAGGACACCATGAAGGCCGTCTGCCTCAAATGGGGTTTCTTTCATTTCGGCCGGTTTTCCGCGGTTTATAAAACGACATACGGGGAATATCCGTCCGACACCAGGAAGCGCGCGATGCGGCGATAATGGCCGTGCATTGCCGAAGTGAATAAACCATCCGGGGCGCTGGCGCGATGGTTCGACAGAAAAAACAGGATGAGCAGATTTGGCCGCGTCCGTTGATAGAGCGGCCTAGCCAGCTTCCTTTATCTCGTGCCGTTCGCCGCTGGGCGAATGGGCCATAATGCGATTGCGGCCTTGCGTTTTGGCGTCGTAGAGGGCGGCGTCGGCCTCGGTCAGGAGACGGTTCGGGTTGGCCCGCAGGACCGCTCCCGTCGCGCAGGATACGCCGATGCTGGCCGTCACCCTTCCGAATTCGCTGCCGGAATGAACGATACTCTCTTGGGCCAGGCGACGAGCGAACTGCTCGGCAACGATCATTGCTCCTTTGGCGCTGGTGTCGGGGAGGAACACCACGAATTCCTCTCCACCGTAGCGGGCAACGATATCCGCCGGTCGGCTGACCGACTGGCGCAAACACATGCTGACGACACGCAGGCATTGGTCGCCGGCGGGGTGGCCATAGGTGTCATTATAGGCTTTGAACCGGTCGATATCGACCATCAGAAGGCTGAACGGCGTGTTCTTCCGGGCGCTGCCTGCCGTCTCACGTGCGAAAGCTTCGTCGAAGGCCCGGCGGTTGACCATGCCGGTCAGCCCATCGGTCTCGGCAAGATTTTTCAGCTGTTCCGCCGATAGCCTGAGTGCGATTTCTGCCTGCTTCGTCGCCGTGATGTCCGAGACCACAGCCATTGCCGCACCGTCTTCCGCAAGCCTTGTCCGGATGCTGCGCCAGTCGCCGTTATGAAGCTGAACTTCTTCGTCCTTGTTGCTGTGCAGTGAAGCAGTAGCAGCCTTGATCCACTCCTCCACATCCCCTTCCGGAACACCGGGCCGCTCACCGGTTTCGGCGACGCGGCGCAGGATGTCGCTGATATGGGCGCCGACCACGCGGGCCTCTCCGGAGAGCGGGAACGCATTGCGATACTGATCATTGCAAAAGAGGATAAACCCTCTGCTGTCGTACATGGCGATGCCATCGGACATGCCGGCCATCGCATGCGAGAGCAGGTTCTTGCTTTCGCGCAATTCCCGCTCCAGGGCGGTGCGCTCCGTAACATCTCGCGTTACGCCTGCGAGGCCGATCACACGCCCCTGCTTGTCCCTCAGCGGAACCTTGGAGGCGAGCAGAAATCTGCCTTCGATACGCTCGGTGGAATCGATCAGCGGCACCCCGGTGTCAATGACCTGCTGCTCGAGATGATATAATTCCTCGGCGAGTGGTCGCGACATCAGATTGAAATCCGACAATCCGATCATCTCCGCCGTCGTCCTGAAACGGAAGAGGCGGGTCATGTTTTCATTGACGGTGATGAACCGGCTGTTTCGGTCCTTCACATAGAGATAGTCGGGTGACTGCGAAAATGCGGTCACCAATATGCTTCGTTCCAACTCCCATTGCTGCGTCTTCAGGAGAACGAAACCGCCCAGAACGGTCGCCAGGCAATTCAATACGGCCAGGGGAAAACCGACGCCGGCCAGCACATGGGCATTCACCAAGGTGGGAAGCATAGCCATCGACAGGACCAATGCAAAGCCGAGTGCCAGGCTCAGCAGCGCAACATCCATCGGTCCCGGAGATCTCTTGCGGGTCCAGACATGACCGGCCAAACCGATACCGGTGGCGATGGCCGTTGTAATGATCCCGTCGACCATCGCCGTACCGCCGACGGCAAAACGAAAGGCAATCGCCAGCGCTGCGGCAAAAGCCGCCGCGATCGGCCCCCCGAACATGCCGGCCAATACAAGTGGCGAAAAGCGCAGGTCGACATAGATGCCGGGATGGAATTCAACGGCCAGCAATATGGATCCGATGGAGGCGCCGCCGGCTATGATTCCGAAGGCGATTTTTTCCTGCCTGAAGGCACGGCGCTGAAACTGGATGGAAAAAAGCGCCCACAGCGAGATCGCCAGGCACACGAATGAAAGGTTGCCACCGAATTGCGTCCAATTGCCATTCACCGCGCTGGATCCACCTTCCAAGCTATGTAACGAAGCTGTCATACGACAACACTAGTTTGAGCTTCGTTAAACCGGGGCCTGTCAGCCTCATTCTTTGGCTGATGCGCCCGCGAGCCTGGCACGAACTCCTAGCGCAGCAAGGCGTCGATCTCGGCGCGCGAAGGCATGGCGGGGGCCGTGCCTGGCCGGGTCACGGCGATTGCCGCCGTCGCGCAACCGAAGCGGACGGCCTCGATCGGCGCATATCCTTCGGAGATCGCTGTCGCGAAGCCGCCCAGGAAGGCATCGCCAGCGCCCGTAGTGTCGACGACGTTGCCCGCAGAAAAGGCGGGTACAAATTCGCTCTGACCGGCCGTGTGATAGAAAGCGCCGCGTGCACCGAGGGTGATGATGACCGCTCTCGCTCCGCGATCCAGCAGGGTACGGGCCGCGGCTCGTGCCTGGTCATCCGTTTCGATCGCATGCCCCGCCAATTCGGCCGCCTCCACCTCGTTTGGAACGATGAAATCGCACAGGCCATAGATGCTGTCCGGTAGCGTGCGGGCGGGCGCCGGATTGAAAATCGTGGTGCCCCCTGCCCTTTTCGCCATCGTCAGGCCATGGACAGCCGCGTCGAGCGGTTGTTCAAGCTGGGTCATAAAAATGGCGGCGCTTTCGATCTCCGCCCGGTTCGCATCGACATCTTCTATGCCGATTAGACCAGCAGCACCCGGCGCGACGATGATGGCATTGTCGCCGCTCATTTCGTCGACGAAGATGAAGGCAGCACCGCTGGAAACGCCGTCCATCTTCATCACATTGGCTTTGACGCCGGCCGCGGCATAGGCCGCAAGGGCCATCTCGCCGAACGGGTCGTTGCCGACCCGAGAGATGAAGGTTACCGTGCCGCCGGCCTTTGCCGCGGCTATTGCCTGGTTGGAGCCCTTGCCTCCCGGCCCAAGCGTGAAGCCCGACCCCATCAGCGTCTCGGCAATATGGGGCAGGCGCTTGGCCTTATAGGCGGTGTCGGCGGCAAAAATACCCAGAATGACGATTCCGCTTTTCCCGCTCATCTGACCGCCTCCTCCGCCGGGATGACGCCCTTGGTCAGAAGGAAGCATCCATAAAATCGCAGTTCTCCCGTTGCGATCACACAATAGGCTTTTTTGGCGATGTCGTAGAACGTCATCCGCTCGACCGGATACATGGGCGATGACTTGCCTTCGGCGCGATCGACGATGACCTGGACTTCCTGTTGAATCGGCGGGATTTCGTCAGGCTTGCCGATCACTTCCATGCGCCCCGCCGAAGGCTGAATCGGGGTGTCCAGCGGGAAGACGGAGAGGACCGCATCTATCGCCTGCGGCGCGGAAATGTTTTCCATCGTCAGAAGCCTACCCAGACGCGTCTGGCGGGCGATCGAATCCGACGGAAAGTTCGTGTCGGAGATGACGAGATAGTCGCCGTGTCCCATGTTGCAAAGTGCTTGAAGAATATCGCCGTTGAGTTCGGCCCTGATTCCCTTGAGCATTCGATCTTTCCATCCCTTATAATGGCGGCAGTGCCGGCCTTGCTTCAATTTTTATGCCCGGCGACCTTGGGCTGCGCGCACGGGCCACTCGAACCCCGCACGATCAGCGATCCGTCGATCATCTCGTCTCCTTTGCCTGGCGGCTCCTCAAGGAGAAGGCTGACCGCGCGCCGTGCCAGCGTGTCGGCCGGCTGGCGTATGGTTGTCAGCCGTGGCACGACGAGGTTAGCGAGCGAAATGTCGTCGAACCCCGTCACGGACAGCTTGCGCGGCACATCGATCTTGAGGTCGCGTGCAGCGCGCAGCGCGCCGATGGCCTGCTGGTCGCTGGCAGCCGCGATTGCCGTGGGTCGATCCTGTGGTGGGCGCGAAAGCAGGTCGCGGGCAACTTTCTCACCGGACTCATAATCGAATTTGCCGTACGCGATTTCGAGTTCAACTGCCTCGCCGGTCTTTCCAAACAGGTCAATGCGGCTGACAAAGCCCTCTTTACGCATGCGCCCCGCCTCCGTGTCGGGTGGCCCAGCGATGTAGGCGATGTGGCGATGGCCCAACCCATAGAGATGGTCTGCAATTAGCGCGGCAGCTTGCGCATGGTTGGTCGACACCAAGGGAAAGGTGCCGAAGCGCCGGTCCAGCGATATGATTGGAACCGCTCCCTCCAAGGGGAGGCCCGAACCGTCGCTCGAAGCCACCACGATGATGCCGCGCACCGACCGGTCGAGGAACGCGAAAACGTGGCTCTGCTCCGCCTCGCGATCGTCATGCGAACTAGCCAGCATGAGGCTATGCCCGCATTCGAGCGCGGCGCGCTCGACGCTTGCAGCAAGTTGCGCGAAGAACGGATTGGTGATGTCGGGAACGACGAGACCAATGACGTCGGTTTTGCTGGTGCGCAACGCTCTCGCGGTCACATTCGGCCGGTATCCGAGCGCAGAAATGGCGGCGCTGACCTTTTCGCGCAGCACAGGTTTGACCGCGGCTTCGCCCGACAGCACGCGCGAAACGGTGCCCACTGATACGCCCGCATACTCGGCGACATCCTTGATTGTAGGCATCTTTGACATTTTCGAACGTCCCGCAGCTACTTTACCGCTCCCGCGGTCATCCCGGCGATGATGTGCTTTTCCAGCATGACGCCGACAACAACCAGTGGCAGGATGCCGGCGGTGGAAAGAGCGGCCATCGACCACCAATTGATGCCCTGGCTGCCCGTCTGGCTGGCAATCATCACCGGCAATGTATTGGTATTGGTGGAAGTCAGCAGCGCGGCGAAGAAATATTCGTTCCAGCACAGGATCAGCGCCAGCAGAAAGGCGGCCACCATGCCCGGCAGAACGAGCGGCACGATGATGCGGGCAAACGCACCCCAGATCGACAGTCCGTCGACAAGCGCTGCCTCCTCGAGCTCAACGGGCACCGTGGCGAACTGGTCGCGCATGATCCAGACGACAATCGGCAGGACCATCAGTGTATAGACGGCGATCATTCCCACATAAGTGTCCAGCAGCGCCAGTTCCTTGTAGAGAACGAGGAACGGCAGGGCGAGAACGACGGGCGGCATTATGAGCTGCGACAAGAAGAAGAACGAAATGTCGGAGTTGCGCATATGGCCGAACTTGTACGAAAAACGGCTGAGGCCATAGGCCGCGAGCGATCCGAGCACGACCGCAAGAGCCGATGCCGCGACCGAAATGATGATGCTGTTCCACAGCCTGCGCATGAACTCGTCGCGCACCGTCGAGATCTCGAAAATCGTATCCGGGGAAAGCCCGAGCGAGCGCCAGCCGAGCCAGTTGGGGGCAAAGTTGAACCAGGGGATCAGATTGCCGCGCATGACGTCAGCCGCTGTCTTGAACGAGGTCGAGACCGTCCAGAACAGCGGGAATACGCAGACAAATGCCCAGGTGACCAGCAGGCCGTAGATGGCGAAACGCATGACCCACCAACGAATGCGCTGGCCGCGCGCGTATTTTTCGAAATCGATCCGAACCATCAGAGCCTTCCTGTCATGCGCTTCACGATACGGTCGGAAATCTTCATCAGCCCGGTCATGCCGAAAACGATGATCACCAGATAGACGAGCGCGAGAAGGGTGCCGTATCCAACATTCGAACGGTCGCGATATTCGCGATAGATGAAACTGGTGACGGAATCGGTCGCCCCGCCGGGACCTCCCGATGTCACCGTTATGATGATGTCGGCGAGCTTCAGCTTGAAGATGATGCGGATCATCACCGCCGTTACCGAAACCGGCAGCATGAGCGGGAAAATCACCTTCCAAAAGCGTTGCCACTTGGTGGCACCATCGACTTCGGCCGCCTCCAGCACCTCCCGCGACAGGCCCTGCAGTCCGGCGAGCAGCATTATCATCATGAACGGAATGAAGGTCCAGGCATCCATGATCATGATCGAAAGCCGCGCCACGAGCGGATCGCCGAAGAAGGAGGGATTTTCCCAGCCGAGCCAGCGGGCAAACCGCGCGACCGGGCCGAAGCGGGTTTCCATCATCGACTTGCCGACCATCCAGCTCACCGCGACCGGCGATAACATCAAGGGCACCAGAAAGGTGACGCGCCAGAACTTGCGGGCAAGGATTTCCTGATTGAGGAGCAACGCCAGGCCGAACGCGATTGCGTATTCGACGACGATCGCCAGGCAATAAAGGATCATGTTGAGCAGGGCATTGCCATAGAACGGATCGGTGATCATCCGGCGTACATTGTCGAGCCCGTTGAAGCGCCGCCCTGCCGAAGAGGCGAGGTTCCAATCAGAAAAGCCGATCCAGAGCGCAAAGATCAGCGGAAAGACCACCATCGACACGACGAAAAGCGCGGCCGGCAGAACAAAAAGCGCCTTCTTGCCCGACTCGCCGTAAATGACGACGCGCGTGACGCAGAGAACTGCGGCCCAGAGAAAATAGGCATAAAGTATCGGGCGCCAGTTCGAAAAACCCCAATCGATCCAGCCCAACGCATGGGCACCCTGCAATGCAAATGACGTTACGAACCATATGGCGCTCAGCCACAGAACCGCTTGGCCCCAGAAACGACGGCTCACGGAAATTGAGCCGGCTTCGACCGTGTGCAGCAGGTCGCCTTCGACTGTCGACATGATATTCCTCGCCCGAACAGAATGGGCGCTGGCGAAATCGTTCCCGATCCGCCAGCGCGCTCACAGCGCCGCGCGTCTGAAAGACGCGCAAAGGACGCCGTACACCTTGAATTGCTGCATAATTTTATCCTCAAATCGATTCCAATTTAAGGAATTATGCAGCAGTCACCGATCAGAGCCCAAGGCTCGTCCGATAAAGTTTCAGCTGGCTATCGCGGCCGATCTGGTCGGTGATCTTTTCCCAAGCGGCCGCAATCGCATTCGCGGTCTCCTGTGCCGACTCGTACTGTCCGGCAAAACCCTTCGCCAGTTCGTCTTCGGCGACGGAGTAATATTGGAAGATGCCGGGGATACGCGGTTCGATAGCGGCGTTCGGATGGTTGTAGCTATCGACGTTCGAACCCAGATAGTCCTCGATATAGGCGCGGTCGTAACCTGCCTTTTCCCATTCGTCATAGTTGAAGTTGGACTGACGATAGGGTTGGAAACCGGAGGGATAGGCCGACGTCCACAGAGAAAGATCCTTGCCGCCGAGATGGGCAGCAGCAGACCAGGCCGCCTTGCGCTTTTTCTCGTCGCTGGAGACCTGCTTGGTAACGTAAATGCCCCAGCCCAGATAGGCCATGTTAGGCGCTTCGTTATACTTGTCTTCCCACTGCCCGGTCTTGCGGTTGTAGACACGGTTGGAGCCGCGGTTGATGCCGAAGCCGACCACGTCGCCGACGACCGAGGTGTCGGAGGTGCGTGCGCTGGAGCCGACATCGCCCCACCACATCAACATTGCGCCGGTGCCGGCCAGGAACTGCGAGAAGGCTGTGGTGCCGGGATCGGCATTGATCTGGTCGGCTGGATAGGCCTTCGCCGCAATCAGATCCAAGACGTCCTGGATCGCCTGAACCCATGCCGGGTTATTGACCAGCGGCTTCATGTTTTCAGGATCGAAAAGCCAGGCCGGGTCGCCCGGATATTTAGCATAGGCCGTTGCGCGGTTCTCGATGAAATAGAAGCCGAAACCGCCCCATCCCTTGAGGGGATCGAGATAGCCGTAGGCTGGCTGACTGGTCAGCGGATCGGTCTTGCCGATCAGCGCCTGGGAAGCTGCATTCACTTCTTGCCAGGTCTTCGGCGGCTCGGCCATGCCGCTGATCGAGCCTTCGCCGAAGTAATCCTTGCGGTAGGCGAAGGTGTGGCAGTCGCCATCGATCGTCACGCGATAGGTCTTGCCATCCCAGGTGCCGACCGGTGGCTTCAGGTAGCTGACCATGTCGTCCGCCTCGATCTGCTTTGCAACCCAGTCAGGCATCTCGTCCAGAAGCCCGCGTCCGGCGGTGTCGCCTTCGAACGGTGCACCCATCTCCAGGATGTCGAAGTCGACCGTGCCGGTTGCGATCGATTGTTGAAGGCGAGCGTTGTAATCAGCCTGAGCAAGGTCGATCCAGTTGATCTTGGCGCCCGTATAGGCTTCCCACGGCTTCAGGAATCCGCGGAACAGGAAGTTGTGGAGGTTCTGATTGTTGAGCCCCATGAAGGTCAGCTCGACACCGGCGAACTCGCCCTGCTTGACATTGGCCTTGGTCGGACCGAGGCAAAGCTCGCCGACCTTCTGCCAATCTGAGTCCGTCGGCGAGCCCTTGCCGACACCTGGAATTTTCAGGATCTGGGCGCGCAGATCATCGGCAGCAAACGCCGTGCCGGCAATGCCGCCCATCGCGCCAGACAGCCCGAGCAGAGCTGCGGCACTTGCCGTTCCGCGCAAGACGTCGCGGCGACTTGCCTGACGGCGCATCAATGCATCATATATTTCAACTCTCATGCCTTCCTCCTCCATGTTTCGTTGTGCTGCCGCCAGCTGGCCTTGCCGGGCTGGCTCCAGTGCTTTTTTACACTGGCCTCGTGCGGAACTATCTGGTAACAAGAAAATGAAACGTTTCATATCTTGCCTGAAACCGCTCCTCCCGGTCTCGATTTCGAGAATTAGACGGCAGGTGGAAAAAGTCAACAGGAAATGAAACGTTTCATGGAGGAGGCCTGACAGGTAGTTTCAAATCGGCAAAAGGCGGCTCATCGGCCCTCTTGCAGGAAGCACCTGTCGTGAGATGTACGGCCCTTGGGGAGCGCCCGGGGGCCGGCAGAAAGCGAGTGGGAGGCACATGGCTGAGGTCAATATTTCGAGGGCACGCAAGGCCTACGGCGCGTTAAATGTCCTGCATGGCGTCGATATAGAAATCCGCGACGGCGAGTTTGTGGTGCTTGTCGGCCCTTCCGGTTGTGGCAAGTCAACTCTGTTGCGCATGGTGGCAGGGCTCGAAAGCATCACCGACGGCACGATTTCAATCGGCAGAAACGTCGTCAACAATCTCCCCCCGAAGGACCGCGATATCGCAATGGTCTTCCAGAGCTATGCGCTCTATCCGCACAAGACCGTTGCCGAAAACATGGTTTTTGCGCTTCGCCTACAGAAGCAGCCAGCCGACGTTATCAAACAGCGCCTGCAGGCGGCGGCCGAAACACTCGATCTCGTGCCTTACCTCGACCGTTATCCGCGCCAGCTTTCGGGTGGCCAGCGGCAGCGTGTGGCGATGGGGCGGGCCATCGTCAGATCTCCGCAGGTATTTCTGTTCGACGAACCTTTGTCGAACCTCGATGCCAAGCTGCGCGTTCAGATGCGCAAGGAGATCAAGGAACTGCACCAGCGGCTGAAAACCACGACGATCTACGTCACGCATGACCAGGTCGAAGCGATGACCATGGCCGACAAGATCGTGGTGATGCAGGGAGGCAAGGTCGAACAGATCGGCACGCCGCTGAAACTCTACGACCGTCCCAACAACACGTTCGTGGCAACCTTCATCGGCTCGCCGTCGATGAACCTCCTGAAAGGCCGGTACAAGGCCGATGGCGCTATCTTCGTCACCGAGACCGGCGACGAGATCAGTCTTGGTTTCACACCCGAAGCAACAGACGGGCAGTCCGTGCTCCTCGGCGTTCGCCCCGAACATCTGTCGCTCGCCGAACGCGGCTTGAAGGCAACGGTCAGCGTCACCGAACCCACCGGCCATGAAACGATGGTGTTCCTGCGCTACGGGCCGGGCGAACTTGTCGCGGTGTTTTCGGAACGCCATGAGTTCGAGCCCGGGCAAGTCGTGACGGTGGCTCCCCGTACGGAAAAGCTCCATCTATTTGATGCTGGATCGGGCAAGACGCTGCGGCTCGATTAAGCCGCCACGCCTTCGGATAAGGGACGCTTGACGGTACGTCGAATGAACAGGGATCGATGGCCTCGCAAATATGCGGTGCCATCGATCCCTGTTCTGTCGTTACTTGCAGATCGCCGCGGCCAGGAAGCCGCGCATTGCCTCGCCGAAGGGCGGGCGCATCATATATTCCGCTTCCACCATCTTGCTCTGGTGGTAGACGGCGCGCGGATGCGAGAAGGCGAGGAAGCCGAATTTGCCGTGATAAGCGCCCATGCCCGAATGGCCGACGCCGCCGAAGGGTAAGCCTTCCGCGTGACATGGCTCATGCAATCGTTGACCGTCACCCCGCCGGAGGTCGTATTGTCGAGAACCCGGCGCTCCTCGTCACCATCCTGGCTGAAGTAATAGAGAGCGAGCGGGCGCGGCTTGGCATTGATCCGATCAATGACGTCGGCGATATCGCGATAGGCAATAACCGGCAGCACCGGCCCGAAGATTTCCTCCTGCAGCACGCGCATGTCTTCGGTGGGATCGAGGATCAGGGTCGGCGGTATGCGATGGGCCGATTGCTGGGAGAAATTCTCCGCCGCCGGGTTGATCTCGACGACGCGGGCACCCTTGGCCCTGGCGTCGGCGACCAGGCTCTGGACGCAGGCATGATGGCGGGCATTGACGATCGAGGTGTAATCAGGATTTTCCTTCAGCCCCGGATACATCGCGCCGACCGCCGCGGCCGCATGTTCGGCGAAGGCCGTCACACTTTCCTCGGGCACATAAACATGGTCCGGTGCCAGGCAGATCTGGCCGGCGTTCAGCGTCTTGACGGTCATGACGCGACGCGACGCGTCCGCGAGGTCGGCCGAGCGGCCGATGACGACGGGGGACTTGCCGCCGAGCTCAAGTGTCAGCGGCGTCAGGTTTTCCGCCGCCGCGCGCATGACGTGGTGGGCGATCGCGGTGCCGCCGGTGAAGATCAGATGGTCGAAGGCAAGTGATGTAAAGGCCGTGCCCGTGGCCGGTCCGCCCTGCACGACGGCGATTTCCGTTTCGTCGAAGGCGCCGGCAATGAGTTGCGCCATCAAGGAGGAGGAAGCCGGCGTCACCTCTGACGGTTTGATCATGGCGCGGTTGCCGGCGGCGAGAATGCCGGCAAGCGGCGCAAGGGCCAGCTGATACGGGAAATTCCAGGGGCTGAGTATCCCGACCACCCCCTTCGGCTGATAGACCACTTCGGCCACCGCGTCCGGGAATAATGCCTCGTGCCGCTCGGGCTTCAGCCATTCGGCGAGATGGCCCTTGGCATATTTGAGCGAACCGACGCAGGTGAAGACATCGAGAAGCAGGCTCGCCTCGACGCTGCGGCTGCCGAAATCCTGCGACAGCGCCGCGGCGATCGCATCCTTGTAGTCGACGAGAAGAGCGATGACGCGATCGATGCGATCGGCACGGGTTTGGATGCTTGGTGGCCCTTCCCTCAGGAAGGACGCCCTTTGCCGTTCGAGCAGCGCCTTCATGGCATCGGGACTGGTATCGGTAGCGATTGGGGCGACGGTGTTCATTCTTTCCTCCCTTGAACGGTGTCAGACGGCCGGCTGGCGCACGACCGGTTTCAGCACGATGCCCTTTTCGGCATCCTCCACCGCCCGGTTGATGTCGGCGAAATCATAGAAGGTGACGAGCCTGTCGAAGGGGAAGCGGCCCTGTCGGTGAAGGTCGATCAGCAGCGGGATCAGCACGTCGGGATTGGAATCACCCTCGACGATGCCGCGCACCCGGCGTCCACCGGAGAGAATATGAGTGAGATCGAGCGTCAGCGTCGCGCCATGGGGCGAAGCGCCGACAATGCCGCAGGTGCCGCGCGGCGCCAGCACCCGCACGCACTGGTCGATGACGGCGGGCACGCCGGAGGCATCGATCGCATAATCGACGCCCGCGCCCGTCAGCGCCATGATCGCGGCGACGGCGTCGCTCGCTTTGCCGTTGACGATATCGGTCGCGCCGAGTTCAGTGGCAAGCGCCAGCCGCGCCTCGTTGACGTCGACGGCGATGATGCGCGAAGCGCCGACGATCCGCGCCGCCATGACGGCGGCGAGGCCCACGGACCCCATGCCGAAAACCGCAAGCACTTTTCCCGGTTCGACCTTGAGCGCATTCATGACCGCGCCGGCGCCGGTCTGGATGCCGCAGGCAAGCGGCCCGAGCAGCGCCAGATCGGCATCGCTTGGCACTTTCACGATATTGCGCTCATGACAGAGCGCGTGGCTGGCAAAGGAGGATTGCCCGAAAATATTGCCGTTCACCCGCTCCCCTCTATAGGAGAGCCCGCTCGAACCATCGGCGCGCGAACCGAAGAAATTGCGCGGGAAGAATTCGTGGCAATAGGTCTCCTCGTGATCGTTGCAGCTCGGGCAATGACCGCAGGAATTGAAGGTCATGACCACGTGATCGCCTGGCGCTACCTTGGCAACGCCCGGCCCGACACGCTCGACGATTCCAGCACCTTCATGGCCGAGCACCACCGGCTGCGGCACCGGCAGATGCTGGTCGCGCATGACGATATCGGTGTGGCAAACCCCGGTCGCGACGACGCGAACCAGGATCTCCCCCTCGCGCGGCTCCTCCAGATCGAGGCTTTCCAGCGAAAACGGCATATGCGGCGCACGCGCCACCGCGGCATGAATCTTCATGGTTTCCTCCTCCTGATGATTTGCCCGCGAACCCTCAGCGGCCGCGCTTGTAGGCACCGAGCCCCGGCTGATAGGTCTTGTCGTCGAGGAACTGCTTCAGCCCCTCGTCGCGCCCCTTGGTCTTGTCGAGAAACAGCATCTGCTCCAGCTTGGCGTAGATGTAATCGTCGGCCAGATCCCAGGGCAGGTTGCGCACGCGCTTATAGGTATCCTTGGCGGCCTTCAGCGTCACCGGGTTCTTTTCGAGCAGGCTGGCGCAGATCTTGCGGACCCGGGTTTCAAGCTCGGCCAGCGGCACGGCCTCATTGACCAGACCCATTTCGGCGGCCTTGCGCCCGCCGAACAATTCGCCGGTCATGATGTAGTAGAGCGCGTCGCGATGGCGCATCACCTCGGCGACCGCGCGGGTAACGTTGCCGCCCGGCAGGATGCCCCAATTGATCTCGGAAAGGCCGAAATTCGCTTCCTCGGCGGCGATGGCGAGATCGCAGGAAACCAGCGGCGTGAAGGCGCCGCCGAAGCACCAGCCATTGACCATGGCGATCGTCGGCTTTTCGAAATACATCAGCCGGCCCCACCAGCCGCCGGATTGGCGCCGCGCCTTCAGCGTGGCATCGCGCGGCTTGTCGTCATTGTCGCGGAAATATTCCTTCAGATCCATGCCGGCGGACCAGGACTCGCCGGCGCCGCGCAGGACGAGAACGCCGCAGCGCTCGTCGCCCTCGAGTTCATCGAGCACTTCCATCATCCGGGCGTTCAAAGCCGGATTCATCGCATTGCGCTTTTCAGGGCGGTTGAGGGTCACGAAAGCGATGCCGTTATCGAATTCGACCAGAACCGGCGATTGATTTTCAGTCATGGGTCTACTCCATTGGTTTCGGCATTGAATGCCGGGGCCGCTTCATCAGGCCTGTCGTTGAAGGGTTTCGTCGGAATGCAACCGGCGCAGAACATGTTTCTGCACCTTGCCGGAGGCGGTGCGGGGAATACTCTCGATGAAGAGGATGCGGGCCGGGCGCTTGAAGGCGGAGAGCCTTGCCGCGCAATGGCCGGCAATCTCCTCGCCCGTTGCCGCGGCACCCGGCCGCTGCACGACATACGCAACGCCGCATTCGCCCCACCTGATATCGGGAATACCAACGACCGCGACGTCGAGAATATCGGGATGGCTTGCGAGCGCTGCTTCGACCTCGGCGGGATAAACATTCTCGCCACCGCTGATATACATGTCCTTCAGCCGGTCGACGATCCGATAGAAGCCGTTGGCTTCGCGGCGGCCAAGATCGCCGGTGCGGTACCAGCCGTCGGTGAAGGCGACAGCGGTCTCCTCAGGCTTGTTCCAATAGCCCGGCGTCACCGCCGGCCCGCGCAGCCATAATTCGCCGATCTCGCCTTCCCCGACGTCGCTGCCCTCTTCGCCGACGATACGGATGTCGAGAAGCGGTGCGGGAAGACCGACACTGCCGGGATTGTCCTGGACGGCACGCCGGTCGATCGGCACATGCAGCACCGTTCCCGCCTCGCTCAGGCCGTAACCGTTGACCAGTGCCACGCCATCGCCGAGATAGCTTTCGATCAACGCCTGGGTCAGCGGCGCGCCGCCGACGAAGAGCGCGTGCAGGCCGGAAAGTGCCGCGGCGCTATAAGCGGGGTCGCCGCGCAGGGCGAGCGCGATCTGCGGCACGGCGAAATAATGGCTGATGGCGCGTTGCCGATCGGCAAGAGCTGCGAGTGTGCGCGCCGGCGTGAACCGGTCGGAGACGACAAGCGTGCCGCCCAGCATCAATGTTGTGCGCGCCACGGCGATCAGGCCGATCGTGTGGAAGAACGGCAGGTCGCACAAAGCGACCGATCCCGGCCCGATCTCGCCGACGAAGGAAAAATTGACCGCGGCAAAGAAGGCGTTGCTGCGGGTGATGACGACGCCCTTCGACTGGCCCGTCGTGCCCGACGTGTACAGCAGGACGCAAGGCTGATCCGCTTCGACGGGCACGGGCTCCCCCGGGAGGCTCGCCTCGATCCGCGCGGCAAACCCGCCCGGGCCATCGGCCGTCGCGATCACCGCCATCTGGGGATCAACGTCCGCAAGGCTTGCCACGGCTGCCGAAAACTCTTGGTCGTGGACCAGGAGAGCTGGCGCGCAATCGGCAAGGATCGGCCGAAGCTCGGCGGCATTGAGGCGCCAGTTAAGCGGCACGTAGATGGCGCCGGCGCGCTGGCAGGCAAAGGCAAGCACGAGCGAATCCATCGAATTACGCGCCAGCATGGCGACACGCGCCCCGTCCCGCCGCGCTCCCAGCATATCGCGGAGGAAACCGGCGCAGCGGGCAATCCGCACATCGAGTTCGGCATAGGTCAGCTGCCGGCCGGTGGCGATCTCGAACAGAGCCCGACGATCCGGCGCGACGTGGGCGCGGTAGAGGATCGGATCATCCTTCACCAGTCCGCAATCCGCCGAAGAAGCCATCCCGGAAAAGGAATGCACCATTTTCTCCTCCCATGCCCGCCGCTCCTCCGCCGCAAGCATCAAATTTGTATGCAACACATACTAATATCTTTTTCCGACGAGATGCAAGAGGCTGTTTTCGGCAAATCCGAGCCTTCGGAGGATCGCGGGAAAATATCCCTGCTGCCGCCAACAAGGATATTGACTAACCCGCTGATTTTGATGGTTATGATCCCGAACGAAGCGAGAGCGAACGATGCGCACAAAACCCCCGCCGGAGGATGTCGAAGCCGAGGAGGCCTCCTTTACGCCGCCGCTCGACGTCGGTCGGCTCGGCGATCTCCTGGGCTTTCATCTGCGCATGGCGCATGTCGCGATCTATCGCGACTTCGCTGAAACCATGGAGGAGCTTCGGCTGACGCAGAAGCAGCTCGCAGTGATGGAACTTGTCGCGGGCAATCCCGGCGTATCGCAGATCGACCTTGCCAATACGCTCGGCACCGATCGCGCGACCATGATGGCCCTCGTCAATCGGCTGGCGGCCCGTGACTTCATCGAGCGCCGTCCTTCCGCGGCAGATCGCCGGCGCCAGGAACTGCATCTGACGGAGGCGGGACGCGCCATGCTCGCGCGGGCACGCGCGCTGATCGCCATGCATGAACAGCGCTTCATCGAGCTGTTTTCGCCGGACGAAATGGATGCGCTATTGGCCGCGCTGAAGCGGATCTATAAGGGGGGCTGAACCGCTTCCGCTTGTGAAGCAAGCAGCATTTAAGCCCATAGATTTCTATTGGGAAACTCCCGTGTTATGATCTCGGCCCTGGCGTAGTCCGCCGTGGGTTATGCACACGGAGACTTGTCTCATGAGTGAAATGGACGTGCTTTTTGCCACATTGCGACAGGCGGCTGACCCGCAGACGGTCGAGTGTATAGAAAACGTCGTCATGCATGGCTCGGATCGCGATCTCAATCGCATCAATGCGCTCGCCTTCGCCAAGACGCATCATCTCGATGAAGAGAAAACGATCGCAGCGCTTCTGCATGCAGCCCGCATAGGCGCGTTCGAGATGACCTGGAATGTCCTTTGCCCGGGATGCGGCGGAGTTCTTGACAGTGGCGCAACTCTCAAAGGGGTCGTCCATGAGACGTACCATTGTGCGCTTTGCGCCGCCGGATACGAACCCACCCTCGACGAGATGGTCGAGGTAACGTTCACAGTCAGTCCGCGCGTTCGCAGGATCGCTGCCCACGACCCCAATCGGCTGACTCCGCTTGAATACTACCGCCAAATCTTCTTCAGCTCCGGCGTCGACTTGCCGGAGGATCTGGAAGCGAAGTTCGCCCGCATCATGTTGGAGATGATCGAGTTGGCTCCGGGCGAGAAGGCTTTCGTCTCACTGCAACTGCCGGCGCAATTCGTCATCATCTTCGATGCGGTAACGCACTCGGCGCAGTTCATCGACGTGAAGGGTGAGCCCACCGACGAACGTCAAAACCTCTCAATGGTCATCAGTCGGGGGCATGCGCTGAACGAAACGGTCACGCTGCGTCCCGGCTTGCTGCGGCTGACCCTTGAAAACCACACCGATAGCAGAGTCGTACCAAACGTTTGCATCGCTGGAGATGACCTGCACGATCTGCTGGGTAGCAGGCGCGCTTTTCTGACAGCCAAACGTCTGCTGACGAACCAGAGTTTCCGCGACATCTATCGGACCGACACGCTCGACGTCGACCAGCGCCTCAAAATCACCAGCCTGACTTTCCTCTTCACCGACCTGAGAGGCTCGACCGCGCTTTACGAGCGCGTCGGAGATCTTGCCGCTTTCGATCTGGTGCGGGCGCATTTCAGGGTTTTGCACGAGATCGTCGCCACGGAGGCCGGAGCGGTGGTCAAAACCATAGGCGATGCCGTGATGGCGACCTTTCCGAGCCCGGACCGCGCAGTGGCGGCCGCACTTCGGATGCGGGAGGCGATGCTTCGTCTAAATGCCGAACACGGCAGCGACGATCTCCTGCTGAAGATCGGCATCCATGAAGGACCATGCCTTGCAGTCAACCTGAACGACCGGCAGGACTATTTCGGCCAGACCGTCAACATCGCCTCCCGCGTTCAGGGCCTTGCCGATCCCAACGTGATCATGACGACGGAAGCAATTGTCGGGGATGCCCAGGTTTCGGAGATCCTGCGTGACAGCGGCATCAAATCCGCCTCTCGGATGGCGGAACTTCAGGGCATCGGGCGGGAAGTCAAAATCTTTGCCCTGTCGTGAGGTTGGTCTGCTCTTCGAGGTCAAGTGAACGTCAGCAGTTTCCGCTAACGGTCCATTGCGGACTTTCATTGGGCAATCAGTGTTTGGCAGCTTCGCGCTTTCGCTCCGGCCAGAAAGGCCGTGGAGTCACTTCCCAAGAGCAGACGTTCCCCCGAGGCGAGTTTCCCGACCCGCGCTACTCGCCTAGGCTGGAAAGCAATTCGTCGAGCTGATCCAACTGCTCCGGCAATGCGGCCGCCGAGCCCTGTAGTGCTTCCTCAAGCGCCTCCTTGGAAGGATAGACTTCGCGGAAATTCAGTAGTGTCCTCCCGCCCTGGTCTTCGAAGGTCACGGTCGTGATCGCGCCCTCTTCGCCCTCGTCGTTGGTCCAGACGATGCGCTCGTTCGGCACCACCTCGAGATACTTGCCATAGAAGGCCATGGTGTCCGAACCGCCGGCGCCGAATTCCAGCCGATATTTGCCGCCGGTACGGACGTCCATATCGCACGATACGAGCGAAACGCCGGATGCCGATTTTGGCACCCACCAGCGCTGGAACAGCTCGGGCTGGCTCCATGCCTTGTAAACCGTGCTCGGCGGTGCATTGAATGTCCGCGTTACGACGAGTTCGCGGTCCCCTCTGCGCTCGACTGACGTGCGGTTCTGCGCACCGCCTGCACTGTTAACTTGCTGATTCATCGCTTCCCTCCTGTTTCATTTCGCTGATGAATGCGTCCAATGCTTCGAAGCGGGCCTCGAAGAGCCTGCGATGCGCCTCGATCCACTCGGCCTCCGCCTTGAGGCCGCGTTCCCCAAGGTTGCAGGTTCTTACCCGTCCGACCTTCTGCGTGACGACGAGCCCCGCCCGCTCGAGAACCTGGACGTGCTTCTTCATGCCGGTCAGCGTCATCTGGAACTTATCCGCGAGACTGGTGATCGACGCGTCGCCTCGCCCAAGCTGATCGATAATCCCGCGGCGGGTCGCATCGGACAGTGCCGCAAACGAGAGATCGAGAGGAGGACCTATATACTGAACCATCTAGTTCAGTATCTACCCTGTTCGCGCAGGAAGCACAAGCGTCCCGACCTTTCCACGCCGTAGACCGGGCATCCGAGGTCACACGCCGCGGCGGCGGCAGCAAAAATCGTCTGGCGTGGGCCGACAGCTGCAGAAGTGCTTCGGCAGCTTCGCGCCTTCATCCTCGCCGTTCCCAGGCAAAGTGAGCCGCCCCCGAAAGCGACCATTCGTTCCCATTGCCCATTTGCTGCCTTACGGAGATCGACGGGCGGCCCCGGATAAGGTTGCGAGCAACAGGATAGCTCCGAACCTGATACGGAATGGTTCTGTTGCATTGGCACGGCGTAGTGGAGACAGAAGGCGGAAAGTTTGAGGATATCTCTGTCAGATTTCAAAAGGTCGCCGGTTTCAGTGTCGCATTCTGTTGGACCGCCGGCCGCCGACCGACAGACATAACTTCAGAATGTTGATTTCGAGGGCCGGATGAAGATGTTCGTCTCCTATTCCAGATACGGTGTCAGCACATCTTCGATCCATTTCATGAATGCGCGGACTCGGCGCGAAAGATTGCTCCGATGTGCTACGACGAGGGAAACGGCGAGCGCCCGGCGACGAAAATCGGGTATGATCTCCACAAGCGCTCCACTCTCTAAGTATGGGCCAATCCCCAAGAGTGGCGCCTGAATCAAGCCAAGGCCGGCGAGGGCAGCAGCTTCGTAGGTCTGCGCGCTGTTGACGTGTAGCGCACCTGGCAACTGAATCGTCGCGTAACTGTCGCCGTCCGGATATTCCCATCCATAGGGTCTTGCGCCTAGCATCGTCGAAAAATGAATTGTCCGGTGTTCCTGACGCTGGAGATCTTCTAGCGATCGAGGAGTGCCATAGCGCGCCAGATAGGCGGGACTGGCAGCGTTGACCATGCGCAACAGTCCCAGTGGGCGGGCAATTAGCGTCTCGTCCCTTATGGGTCCAAGCCGCAATACACAGTCGAACCCCTCTTGAACCAGATCAACCTGGCGGTCCGTACTCGACACCTCCAGCTCCAATTCGGGATAAGTCGCCATGAAATCCGGCAAGACCGGCACGATCGTTGTGCGCGCCACCTCGGTCGGAAGATCGACCCGTAAACGCCCGCGAAGTGCCACGTGATCGCCTGCGAACATCGAGTGTAGGTCATCGACTTCAGCAAGCAGATCGCGGGCACGGGCATGAAATGCGCGCCCGTCCTCCGTCAACTGCACGCTGCGCGTCGTGCGGTGCAGGAGCCTGACACCGACATCTTCTTCCAGCTTCCGGACCGCCGTTGAGGCTCTCCCCTTTTGGATGCCCAGGCTATCGGCCGCGCGGGTGAAGCTCCCCATTTCTGCTACCGTTATGAAAATGAGGATGGGTTCGAGATTCTGCATTTTCGTGCCTCGGCATTGTCCTCCACAGAGAGAACAGTTAGTTCATTTCCTCGGTGTTTATCATACCTAGGTGACACAGTAAGCTCCGAATATGGGATCCACTCATCGGAGAATGACAAGTGTCCGAAACTATGAACCTGCATCAGGTGCCTGAAACTATGACCTTGCATCGCGCCCTGTGGGCCGGCCGGATAATGAGCGCGTTTGTCGTTCTCGCTCTGGTGGCAGACGGCACTATTCAGCTTTTCGCGCCGGCACAGATCGCGAGCATGTTGCAGGAAACCGGGTTCGCGATGGACCTGACCCGTGTCGTGGGTCCGATCATACTCGCCTGCGCCATCCTTTACGCCATCCCGGCCACTGCCGTCCTCGGCGCGATCCTAGTGACGGGCTTTTTGGGAGGTGCCATCTGCGCCCATGTCCGCATTGGTGAGTTGGGGTCGCCGCCGGAAATCATTTCCCTGCTTCTGGGCGCGATGACCTGGAGCGGCCTCTACGCGCGCGATCCCCGAATCCGGGCCATTCTACCGCTCATTCATTGAACCAACAGGGGCAGTGCTCTGTCCCTCATCATCAGGAGAAAACACATGTTTTTAGTAATGGGAATCACGGGAAAAGTGGGCGGCGCAACGGCAGAACATCTGTTGACGCACGGCAAGGAAGTACGCGCGCTCGTCCGCAATCGCGAGAAGGCGGCTAACTGGGCGAACCAGGGCGTGGAACTGGTAGACGGCGATTGGAATGATTCGGCAGCCATCGGGCAAGCGCTCAAAGGCGTCGAAGGCGCGTTCGTCATGTTGCCGGCTGTCTGGGCGCCCTCGCCCGATTACAAAGAAGCAAAGGGCGTGATTGCAAACTATGTTGAGGCGCTCACCAAGGCAGCGCCGCCGCGAGTGGTTGCCCTTTCGTCGATGGGTGCGAACAGAACCAGCGGGCTCGGGATGATCACGGCCTTGTCGCTTCTGGAGCAAGGTTTTCGCGACTTGACATCCCCAATCGCATTTGTGCGCGCAGGCGGCTTCTTCGAAAATTTCCTCTACGGCTTGCAGGTCGCCCGGGGCGGAACGCTACCGGTCTACTACAATCCGACAGACCGCAAATCGACCATGGTCGCGACGAACGACATCGGCGCGGAAGTCGCAACCCTTTTGACCGGGCCAGCGTGGTCAGGGCAGCGCGTCGTCGAGATTGGTTCGATGGTCACCGCGGATGAAGTCGCGGAGCAATTGGGTGAAGTCCTGAATCTCGACGTGAAAGCCTTTGCAGTCCCGCGTGCAGGATGGGCGGAAGCGTTCGAGCAATTCGGCATCCCGAAGGGCCACACCGGACCTGCCGAAGAAATGTTTGAGGCCGTGAATGCAGGATGGATGGACCTCGGAGTCGCGGGTACGGAGCACGTAGCGGGTACGATGTCCGCACGCGATGTATTCGAGGCTGCACAGAACGCCGTCAAAGCGTAAGTCCGGGACGGATCAGGTATGAGACGGAGACTGCCCGCTTCTGCGCCGGACGCATTACGGGCAGAGCTCAACAGCTCAAAGCAACGCGAAGCGCCTCCACTCCCGCCTGGCAGGCTCAACCTTGCCGCGCAGGCGGTTCCTAGGCCAAATGCCGCTATCCACGTCTTTTCATTCCATAGCGGACCGGCAGCTTGCGGCCCAAAGCGGACGCTCGACCGATCCGTTGTGACGGTTACTATTGGCGCATTGCAGTCCTACGTCTGTTGGATGTGATTTGCGATCCAAGACCGGCAAATTCCAGCTTTGACCAATGAGCCCCGAGCCTAAGGCCAGTCGGCATAACCCGAGGAGAGCATGCTGTTTTCCGATCCGGCCGACGCGCGGGCGATCTCGCGGTAGCCGGCGGGGGAAAGGCCGGTCTTGCGTTTGAAGAAATGGCTGAAATAGGTCGGGTCGCGAAAGCCGAGGCCGTCGGAGATTTCCTGGATATTGCGGGCCGAGCGCTCCAATCTCAGCTTCGCCTCCTGCACCACGCGCTCATGCAAAAGCTGGATCGGCGAGCGGCCGAGCGCCCTTTGGCAGATCGAATGAAGCCGGTCGGCCGTGACGCCCAATTCCGCGGCGTAGTCGCTGATGGGCCGGTGCTGGCGGAAGCCGGCCTCGACGAGTTGCCGATATCTTTGCAGGATCGATCCGGTTTCGCCCTGCCCGCGCGGCTCGCTTCTCTCGCCATCCCCGCGCCACAGCGCCATCAGGATCAACCTGATATAGGCGGACGCGACCATCCAGGAGGAACGCAAGGGATCACTGAGTTCCCGCACGAAACCCAAAATCAGCGGACTGATTTCGGCTATCAGCAGGGGATCCAATGCCTCGACCAGCCTGCGCTGCTCGGTGAAGATGCGCAGCGAATAGGATTCCACCTTGTCGCCGATCGCATCGACCATGATCTGCGGCGAGGTTCCAACGAGATGGGCAGCGGTTCCGGCAGAAATCGACAGGTCGCAGCGAGCCTGAGGCGGCAGGAAGGCAAGCAGCGGTCCCTGCAACGGCCGATCCTCGCCGCTGTCGAAGTGAAGCTCGGCCCGCCCCTCCCCGAGCAGAAGGAAATGGTGGAAATCGGCATAGAGTCCCTTCTGAAGACGGATGCGCCGATGCGAAAGCGACGGCGCGTGCCACTCGCCCCTGGCATAATGATGAATGCCTCCGTCCGTCGCCAACGCCTCTCCTCCGCTTCCACCAATCATTGCAGCAATCGCCGGATAATTACAATATTAACCCAATAAATCGCATTCCATCCGCCGATGATCGGCGTAACCTGACCGTCATCAGCCTTTGGGAGGAGGCATTCCGACAGACACAGAGATGGTCAAGCGGCCTTGAGGCTGCGGCGTCGGCTCGTCTTTCTCCCCATGGCAACAATGCAAGCGCCAGCACATGGCGGGTGGGTGAAACAGTGTTTTCGGCAAAGCTGATGATCAATAACGAGGCGATGGAGGCTTTCGAGGGGGCCACCTTCGAACGCATGGATCCGCTGACCGGCGATGTCGCAACGATTGCTTCGGCGGGATCCGTCGCCGACATGACGCGGGCAGCCAATGCGGCCGCGGCAGCCTTTCCCGACTGGTCACAGACCGGCCCCGGCGAACGGCGCAGGCTGCTGAATGCCGCCGCCGATCTGCTGGAGGCCTGCACGCCGGAGCTCATTGCCGCCATGACCGGCGAAACCGGCGCCACCGCCCAATGGGCGGCGATCAATTGCGGGCTCGGCGCCGATATTCTTCGCGAGGCGGCGGCGATGACCACGCAAATATCAGGCGAACTCATTCCGTCGGGCATTCCCGGCAGCCTCGCGATGGCCCTGCGCCAGCCGGCAGGCGTCTGCGTCGGCATTGCCCCCTGGAACGCGCCCATTATCCTCGGCACCCGCGCCGTCGCCATGCCGCTTGCCTGCGGCAACACGGTCGTCCTGAAGGCCTCCGAACTCTGCCCGAAGACCCATGGCCTGATCGGCGACATCATGCGTGACGCCGGTTTCCCGCGCGGCGTCGTCAATGTCGTCTCCAATGCGCCGAGCGATGCCGCCGCAGTCGTCGCCGCCCTGATCGCCCATCCGGCCGTGCGCCGCATCAACTTCACCGGCTCCACGCGTGTCGGCAGGATCATCGCCGAAGCCTCGGCACGCCATCTGAAGCGCTGCCTGCTCGAACTCGGCGGCAAGGCGCCGTTCATCGTGCTTGCCGACGCCGATATCGACGAGGCCGTCAGCGCCGCCGCCTTCGGCGCCTTCATGAACCAGGGCCAGATCTGCATGTCGACGGAGCGGATCATCCTGATGGACGAGATCGCCGACCACTTCGTCGGCAAGTTCGGGACGAAAGCCGCGACCCTCGTTGCAGGCCACCCAGGGGACGGCAACACGCCGCTCGGGACGCTGATCAACGCAGAGGCGGTGCGCCGCGTCAGGTCGCTTATCGACGACGCGCTGCAGAAGGGTGCAGTCCTCGTCTGCGGCGGTCAGGCCCACGGGACGCTGATGGACGCGACCGTCATCGATCACGTGACGCCGGCCATGCGCATCTACCGTGAGGAGAGCTTCGGGCCTGTCGCGGCGATCGTCAGGGTCGGCAGCGTTGACGAGGCAGTGACGGTCGCCAACGACAACGAATACGGGCTCTCGGCCGCCGTCTTCAGCGCCGACGTCAGTGCCGCGCTTGCCGTTGCCATGCGGCTCGAATCCGGCATCTGCCACATCAATGAGGCCACAGTTTCCGACGAGCCGCAGATGCCGTTCGGCGGCGTCAAATCGAGCGGCTACGGGCGCTTCGGCGGCAAGGCCGCGATCGACGAATTCACCGAGCTGAGATGGATCACCATGGCATCGGGAAAACGGCACTACCCGATCTAATCACCAGATCGGGCGGGATGAACAATGGGAGCAGGCCCAAGAGGCCAGCATCAAGAGGGAGGAATGATTTCATGAACGGCATTTTCCGCAACGGAAAATTCAACGCAGCATCGCTCACCCGCCGCTCTTTCATCGCATCGGCCGCAGCGGGCGGAACAGCACTGGCGCTCTCCGGTCGCACGGCCTTCGCTCAGAGCGGCGATACGCTGAAGGTCGGCTTCATCAGCCCGCGCACCGGCCCGCTCGGCGGCTTCGGCGAGACCGACGGTTACGTGCTCGACCTCGCGCGCAAGGCGCTGGCGAACGGCCTGCAGGCGGGCGGCAAGACCTGGAAGGTGGAGATCCTCGACCAGGACACCCAGTCCGATCCCTCGCGCGCCGGCCAACTGGCGAAGGACCTGATCAACAACAAGGCGATCGACCTGATGCTCGCCGTCTCGACGCCCGAAACCATCAATCCGGTGGCCGACGCCTGTGAAGCGGCCGGTATTCCCTGCCTCTCGACAGTCATGCCCTGGGAAGCCTGGTATTTCGGTCGCGGCGCCAAGCCGGGCGCGCCTTCACCGTTCAAGTGGACCTATCATTTCGGCTTCGGCGTCGAAGAGTTCCACAAGGCCTATGTTTCGCAATGGAACCTGATCGAGACCAACAAGAAGGTCGGCGTCATGTATCCAAACGACGCCGATGGCAATGCGATCCGCACCCATCTGGCGCCGGCGCTTGCCAAGGCGGGCTTCACCATCGTCGATCCCGGCGCCTATGAAACCGGAACCACCGATTTTACGGCGCAGATCGCTCTCTTCCGGCAGGAGGGCGTCGAGATCTTCAACTCGTTCCCGATACCGCCAGATTTCGCCGCCTTCTGGCGCCAGGCCGCGCAACAGGGCCTCACCCAGCAGATCAAGATCTGCCAGGTCGCCAAGACGGGGCTGTTTCCTTCCGACATCGAGGCGCTCGGCGACCTCGGCTTGAACATTGGCAGCGCCGCCTACTGGCATAAGGCCTTCCCCTACAAATCGACGCTGACGGGCGTGTCCGGAACCGAGCTCGCAGACGGCTACGAAACGGCAAGCGGCAAACAGTGGACACAGCAGCTCGGCGCCAGCCTTGCACTTCTCGATGCAGGCTTCGATGCGCTGAAGGCCAGTACCGACGTCAAGAGCAAAGAGGCAGTGGCCAAAGCGATCAGCACGCTGAAGACGACGACGATCGCCGGCAAGGTCGACTTCACCAGCGGCCCCGTCGCCAACGTCTCTCCCGGGCCGATCATCGGCACGCAATGGGTGAAGGCGGCAGAGGGCTCGAAATTCGCGCTCGACTATGTCGTCACCGAAAACGCCACCGACCCCAATGTGCCGGTCGGCGCCAAGCTCATCGCTTATAACGGATAACGGATAACGGATAGTGCAGCAGCTAGCTCAAAATCGGCCGGGGGGAGCCTTTCTCTCGGCCAAGGGGATCCACAAGCAGTTCGGCGCGCTCGTCGTCCTGGAAAACCTGGATTTTTCCATGGGCGATGGCGACGCGGTCGGCATCGTCGGGCCGAATGGCGCGGGCAAGACGACGCTGCTCAGCGTGCTCGCCGGCGCCTTCCCGCCAAGTGCGGGAACCATCACCTTCGATGGCGCCGATGTCACGAGCCGGACGGCGGCGGAGCGCTGCCGCTCCGGGCTCGTCCGGACCCATCAGGTTCCCAAACCCTTCAGCGGCATGACGACCTTCGAAAACGTCTTCGTCGCCGCATCGCACGGCAATGCCGCAAGCCGCGACGAAGCATATCAGCGGGTGGTGGATTCGCTGTCGCTCTGCGGCATGCTCGACGTCGCCAACCGCCCGGCCGACACGCTCGGCCTTCTCGATCGCAAACGCCTGGAGCTTGCCCGTGCGCTGGCCACGCAGCCGAGGCTGTTGCTGCTCGACGAGATCGGCGGAGGACTGACCGATGGCGAGGCGAGCGAGCTCGTCGAAACCATCCTCGAATTGCGCCGCCGCGGTATCGGCATCGTCTGGATCGAGCACATCGTCCATATCCTTCTGCAGGTGGCGGAACGGCTGATCTGCATGGACGCGGGCAGGATTATCGCCGACGGCGAGCCGAAAATGGTCATGAGCAATGCGGAGGTGGTCAAGGCCTATCTCGGAGGGACACCCGCATGAGCCTTCTCTCCATCCGCGACCTCGACGTCCGCCACGGCCTGCTTCAGGCGGTGCGCGGCGTCAGTTTCGATATTGCCAAGAGTGAGGTGCTGGCACTGGTCGGCGCCAACGGCGCGGGCAAGACGACGCTGCTCAGATCGATCGCCGGCGCCCATCTTCCATGCTCCGGCCAAGTCCTTCTCAACGATGAAGACCTGGCCGCCGTCCCTTCCCACAAACGGATCGCCAAGGGCATTGCCCTGGTGCCGGAAGGCCGGCGCCTTTTCTCGCAGATGACCGTGGAAGAGAACCTGCTTCTCGGAAAGAGCTGCGGCCGCAAGGGTGAATGGAGCGTCGACCGCGTCCTCGACGCCTTCCCGAACCTCAAACCCCGCCGCCACGCAAAGACCGGGCATCTCTCGGGCGGGGAACAGCAGGCGACTGCCATCGGCCGGGCGCTGATGAGCAATCCCGATATTCTTCTGCTGGACGAAGTCTCGCTCGGACTTTCGCCTCTGGTCGTCGATCGCGTCTACGCCCAACTGCAGGCATTGCTGACCTCGGGAACGACCATCGTGCTCGTAGAGCAGGACCTTGCCCGCGCCATGAGCGTGGCAAGCCGCGTCATCTGCATGCTGGAAGGACGCATCGTCCTCGACAGGCCGGCCGCAGCCGTCACTCGCGAGCACGTCACCCAGGCCTATTTCGGATTGCACCGGGCCGCCGGCGAAAGGAGCGCATCATGATCAACACTCTGATCCAGGGCATTCTGCTCGGGGGCTACTACGCCGTCATCGCCTGCGGCCTGTCCTTCATGTTCTCCGTCATGCGGATCATCAATCTCGCCCATGGCAGCCTGGCGGTCGCGGCCGCATATGGGCTGTGGCTGCTTGCCGCCAAGGCCGGCATTCCGCCTTTCGCCGGCCTGCTGATCGTGCTGCCCGTCATGGCGATCCTCGGCTGGCTGCTGCAGCGATTCATTCTGGAACGCAGCGCCCGTGGCGGGACGCTGCTGCCGATCCTCACAACCTTCGGCCTGTCGATCGTCATCGACAACCTGCTGTTTGAGCAGTTCGGCGCCGACACACGGTCGCTCGCGCCCTTCATCGGCAACCTGTCCTATGCGTCCTGGCAGTTGCCGGGCCACATCTTCGTCGGCAAGCTTGCCGTCATGATGATGGTGACGGCAGTCTTCATTCTCGGGGGGCTGCAGTTTTTCCTCGGCCGCTTTGCGCTCGGCCGCGCCATCCGCGCCACGGCCGAGGATCCCGATACGGCAGGGCTGGTCGGCATCGATGCGCGCAGGGTCAATGCCGTCGCCACCGCGATCACCATGGTCACCATCGGGATTGCCGGGGCCTTTCTCGGGATGCGGGCAACTTTCAGCCCCTATGCCGGCGGCCCGCAGCTTCTCTTCGCTTTCGAGACGGCTGTCATCGGCGGAGCGGGATCGCTGTGGGGCACGCTTGCCGGCGGCATCGTTCTTGGCCTTGCCCAATCGCTCGGTGCGCAATTGCATCCGCAAGGCTTCCTGATTGGCGGCCACGCCGTATTTCTGCTGGTACTTTTCATCAGGCTGTCCCGCTTCGGCATGCCTCAACTCGACAAGCTCGGTGCGTTTTTCAACCTTCGTGCACGTCTCCGGAGCCCGACATGACCTTTGTCTCCAACGGCATATCGATAGAACGCTGGACGAAATCGTCGCGGGTGGCGCTTGGCTCCATGGCCGCGGTGCTTGTCCTGCTGATCTTCGCCCCCGCCGTCCTCGGCGCCGGCGCGATCGACCGGATGACGGCCCTGTTCATCTACGTAATTCTTGCTGCCATGTGGAATGCGCTCGCCGGTTTTGGCGGGCTGGTTTCGGTCGGCCAACAGGTGTTCTTCGGGCTCGGCGCCTACTTCACCATTCGGCTCGCCGATGCCGGGCTCGATCCGTTCATCGCGCTCTTTGCGGCCGCGATCGTGACCGGCGCGCTGTCGATCCCGCTTTCGCTGTTCATGCTGCGGCTGAAGGGCGGCGAGTTCGCGATCGGCATGTGGGTCATCGCCGAACTCGCCCACCTGCTCGTCAACCTCGACCGGCTGATCCAGGGAGAAACCGGAACCTCGCTGATCTCGCTCAACGTCTATGACAGCGGCACGCGGCGGGCGACAATCTACTGGCTTGCGCTCGCGTCCATGACCGCCCTGCTCGGTGCGCTCTTCATGCTGATGCGCAGCCGCGCCGGCGCGGCCATGCAGGCGATCCGCGACAATGAAGAGGCGGCGACCTCGGTCGGCGTGCGTGTGATCGCCACCAAGAGGCTGCTCTTCGTGCTCGCCGCCTTCGGCATCGCGATCGCCGGAGGCCTGTGGCTGGCGACTGCCACCACCTTCCAGCCGAAGACTTATTTCAGCGTCCAATGGACGGCCTACATGATCTTCATGGTGCTGGTCGGCGGGATCGGCAAGTTCGAAGGCGCGATCATCGGCGCCGTCCTGTTCTTCATGATCGAGACCTTCTTCGGCGGAGCCGGCGTGTGGTACCTGATCGGCCTCGGCGCCACCGCCCTGATTTTCTCGCTCTACCTGCCGCGCGGCCTCTGGGGCGAAATCGAGCGCCGCTTCGACCTGCAACTTCTTCCCGTCGGCTACCGGCTGAAATTGCCCGGTCCGAATAAGATCAAATGGGAAGAATGAGCCGGCTTCCGGATTCTATTGTGAAAGGTGACGTTGATGCTTTTTGGTAAAACAATCCTGGTAACCGGAGTGGCTTCCGGCATCGGCGCCCGGACGGCGGAACTGGCCGGCCAGATGGGCGCCGAGGTCATCGGTGTCGATGTGCGCGAGCCGGCCAATGGAGGCGCCGCCTTCATCACGGGCGATCTGTCCACGCCATCGGGCGTTGCCGAGATCGTTGCACGGCTCCCGACGCGCCTGGATGCGCTCGCCAATGTCGCCGGCCTTTCCGGCAGCACCGGCGTCGTCGCGACGCTCGCGGTCAACTTCTACGGTCTTCGCGCCCTGTCGGAAGCCGTGGCACCCCGCCTGCGCGAAGGCAGCGCCATCGTCAACGTCGCCTCGATCGCCGGCTACGGTTGGCGCGCCAATCTCGAGCGAGCAAAGTCGCTGACATCAATCGAGGGCTTTCCCGATGTGGCGGCGATCGTTCGCGAACACGGCCTCAAGGACGAGCAAGGCTACCCGCTCTCCAAGGAACTGCTCCTACTCTGGACCATGCGCGCGGCCCACCAACCATTGTTCAAGAACCGTGGCATCCGGGTCAATGCGGTCAGCCCCGGGCCGGTGGAAACGCCGATCCTTAAACAGTTCCGCGCCGTGCTCGGCGACGCCAGGGTCGACAGCGACATTACCCGCGTCGGCCGCGCCGGCACCGCCGCCGATATCGCGCCCGCCGTGCTCTTCCTCTGCTCTGACGGCGGGCGCTGGATCAACGGCGCCAATCTAGCCACCGACGGCGGCCTCGAAGCATCCATCAACGCCGAAGTCCTCGGCTTCTAGTTCTTTCCCTCAGGAGACCCCAGATGAATATTTCCCTCCTCATCAACGGCGCGGACCGCGCAGCCTCCGGCGGCCGGACCTACGACCGCCTAGATCCCTTCACCGAGAAGCTCGCAAGCCGCGCCGCCGCCGCCAATCTGGAAGACGTTGCCGCAGCCGTCGATGCCGCCGCCGTCGCCTTCGGCGCCTGGTCAAAGACCGGCCCTGGCCAGCGCCGCGCCATCCTGATGAAGGCTGCCGACATCATGGATTCCAAAGTGGGCGAATTTACCCGGCTGATGATCGAGGAAACCGGCGCGACCGCGCGCTGGGCCGGCTTCAACGTCATGCTCGCCGCCAATATCCTGCGCGAGGCCGGCGCCATGACGACGCAGATATCAGGCGAAATCATCCCGTCCGACAAGCCCGGCACGCTCGCCATGGGCGTTCGCCAGGCGGCCGGCGTCTGCCTGGCAATCGCTCCCTGGAACGCGCCCGTCATTCTCGCCACCCGCGCCATCGCCATGCCAATCGCCTGCGGCAACACCGTCATCCTCAAGGCATCCGAACAATGCCCGGGCACACACCGGCTAATCGCCACAGTGCTGACCGAGGCCGGCCTGCCAGCTGGCGTCATCAACGTTCTTACCAACGCGCCCGAAGATGCGCCTGAGATCGTCGCCGCGCTGATTGCCCATCCCGCGGTCAAGCGCGTGAACTTCACCGGATCGACCAAAGTCGGCAGGATCATCGCCGAGACCTGCGGCAGGCATCTCAAACCCGCTCTCCTCGAACTCGGCGGCAAGGCGCCGCTGGTTATCCTCGACGACGCCGATATCGACGGCGCCGTCAATGCCGCCATTTTCGGCGCCTTCATGCATCAGGGCCAGATCTGCATGTCGACGGAGCGGATCATCGTCGACGCGACGATCGCCGATCAGTTCGTCGCCAAGCTGGCCGCCCGCGCCAGCCAGCTGCCGGCAGGCGACCCACGCGGCCATGTCGTTCTCGGTTCGCTGATCAGCCTCGATGCAGCCAAAAAGATGGAAGAGTTGATCGCCGATGCGACGGCCAAGGGGGCAAAACTCGTAGCCGGCGGCAAGCGCTCCGGCACCGTGGTCGAGGCGACGCTGCTCGATCACGTCACATCCGACATGCGCGTCTATGCGGAAGAATCCTTCGGCCCGGTCAAGCCGATCATTCGCGTCTCCGGCGAGGAAGAAGCGATCCGCATCGCCAACGATACCGAATACGGCCTGTCGTCGGCCGTCTTCAGCCGTAACGTGCAACGGGCGATGGCAGTTGCGGCCCGGATCGAATCCGGCATCTGCCACATCAACGGCCCAACGCTGCACGACGAGGCGCAGATGCCCTTCGGCGGCGTCAAGGGCAGCGGCTACGGCCGCTTCGGCGGCAAGGCGGCGATCGCCGAATTCACCGACCTGCGCTGGATCACGATCGAGGATTCCGCCCAGCATTACCCCTTCTGACGACGAAACACATCACCGTGCCACAACGGCTATTGCAGTTGTGGCGCGGTCAATGTTCAGGCTGAGAAGCCATCCAGCGCATCGGCAAGTTTCAGCCAGAGATCATGGGGAGGCGAAGGAATTGGCCGTGAATCTTCATCGGAGATCCGGATTTCGAAAGCGACCCCATTCGATCTGAAGCCCGCCAGCATCCGGCGAAATTTCGTCGCCTTCTCCGTGAACGGGCCCGAACCCTGTTCGCCCAGCACGGTGCGGACCGTCGCCAGGGCGAGATTGAAGTTCTTCTGCAATTGTCCGAAGGCGCCGCGATGTTTGTCCCGCATGCCTCAATGGAGATCCCCGTGGGCGAGAGCGGCCATCGCATCGTTGAAATCGGACAAGTTATCGTCAATCGACACGATCAGCTCATTGAGGATGACAGCCGAACGGGAGAGATCCGGATCGGCGTAGTCGGCATTCATCCGCCGCGTCAGATCTCCGCTCAGGACAGCCGTCGCCAATGCCGCGATCTCCGCGCAGAATCTGTCTTTCTGATCTTTGAGATCAGTTGGCGCTTCAATGCTGCCGGGATCATCGGGAACTCGATCCTGATGCGCCGCATTCCAACCCGAACCGTTCGTTGTCTCGACCATGCACATCGAGCCTTAACGCAATACACCGCAGCCGTAGAACCAGCGGCGGATCATAAGTGCACAACTGCTATGGACCATGTCGTATTCCCGTATCCCTGCCGACCAATCGTGCCGCTGTCCCCGTGACAAGCGCGATCCCATCCAAGGCGGCAAGGCTTAAAAAAAGTGCTCTCGGCGCCATCCCCGGTCGGATGTTTTGCGCGCGAAACGGATAGCATCGACGTATTTTTGACTATGATTGAGCGGCCTGCCACGCGTTTCGAAAGCTGCTGGTGATCCGAGGGGCTTGGCGGCGGCCGACGCCGATGAGGCGCCGCTTGCCTGCAAAAATTTCCGGGAACCTTTTCGGCCGATCTGCATCCAATGCCTGCTTCCAAAGGCGCCACCGCCGCAGAAGCCATTCCGTCACATGGACACAAAGGAGACAGATCATGTTGAAACAGATTCTCGGCGCAACCCTCCTGGCAGCCTCGCTCGGCACGGCTTCGATCGCCGCCGATGCAAAGCCGACCGACCCTCAGATTGCTCATATCGCCTATACGGCGGGACAGATCGACGTCACCGCCGCGGATCAGGCATTGAAGAAAAGCAAGAATGCCGAAGTCATTGAATTCGCCAAGACCATGGAGCGCGACCACAAGGCCGTCAACGATCAGGCGCTCGCCCTCGTCAAGAAACTAAAGGTGACGCCTGAAGACAACAAGATCAGCCAGTCGCTCTCGACTCAAGCAAGCAAGGAGTTGAAGACGCTTGACGCTCTCGACGGCGCGGCTTTCGACAAGGCCTATGTCGAAAACGAAGTCGCCTATCACAAGTCGGTCAACGATGCGCTTGCCAAGGTGCTGATCCCCTCGGCGCAGAACAACGAGCTCAAGTCGCTCCTGGAAACGGGCCTGACCCTGTTCAAGCAGCACCAGATGCATGCCGAGCATCTTGCCTCGACGATGAAGTAGACTGGCGATGCATTTGCTGACGAAATCGCTGCCGCTGCTGTGTGCGCTACTCTGGACAGGCGGCGGCGTCGCCTCTGCCGCGGAATACCAAGTCACCATTGCAGGGATGAAATACAGCGCGCCGCCTGCCGAACTGCATGTGGGCGACGTGATCGTCTGGCGAAATGATGATATCTTCCGGCACACGGTGACGGCCCGCGACAAAAGCTTCGATATCGACCTGCCGCCGAAATCGGAAGGTCGCATGACGATCAGCCGAGCGGGAGCAGTCGACTTCTATTGCCGCTTTCATCCGGCCATGACGGGCAAACTGGACGTCCGGCCATAGGGCCGGGCTTCAATCAAATACGGCAGGCGGAGGATTCCCATGACAGCCATTCCGGTTCCGACCGAGCGACAGCAGCAGCACCAGCAGCAGATGTCGACATTCTCCGACGCAGATCTCGTGCCCTTGGCGAAAATGGGCGACGAGCCCGCCATCCGCACCATCATTCAACGCCACAACCAGCGCCTGTTCCGCACCGCGCGCGCCATCATCCGCAACGATGCCGAGGCGGAAGACGTCGTTCAGGCCGCCTATATCAAAGCATTCACCAATCTGGCGGCGTTCCGAGCCGATGCGCAGTTTTCGACGTGGCTGACCCGAATTGCGATCAACGAAGCGCTGGGCCGCGTGCGGCGCCGAAAGAACACAGCTAGGCTCGAGGAAATCGACATGCAGACGACATCGCCGGGCGGTGAAGTACTACAATTTCCTTCCTCCTTGTCCGCAACCGATCCAGAAACCGAGCTGTCGCGGAGCCAGGCGCGGCATCTCCTCGAACATGCGGTCGACGAACTTCCGGATGATTTTCGCGCCGTCTTCGTACTGCGTGATGTCGAGGGCATGAGCACCGACGAGGCCGCATCCTATCTCGGCATAAGACCCGAAACTGCCAAGACCCGATTGCACCGGGCGCGGAAGATGATGCGTCAGTCGATCGAAAAACGGCTCTCCGGCGCATTCTCGGCGCTGTTTCCGTTCAATGGCGCCCGGTGCGCTTTCATGGCCGATCGCGTCATTGCCGCCCTAGGCTCAGGACTCACAACGGGGTAGCCAAATAGGAGGATGGCGGCGAGGGTGATTGCGCCCATGAAGGTGTTGGCGCAGCGATCGTAGCGGGTGTGAATGTGTTACCCGTGTCCCCACCAAAAACTGCTTGACAATAACAAGACGACCGGTCATATATCTATTCATGCCTAGACCAGCCAATCCCGAAACGCGATCGCGCCTCCTGGATAAGGGGGGAAACCTCATCAGCACCCGCGGCTTCAATGCCACGGGCGTGCAGGAGATTACGTCGGTCGCCGGTGTGCCCAAGGGTTCGTTCTACAATTATTTCGAAAGCAAGGAGGCCTTCGCTGTCGAAGTACTGACCGAGTATTGGGATTCGGTGGTTGCTACCTACGGCCCGATCTTGGCCGATCACAACATGGCGCCGCTCGCGCGTATCGCGCGCTATTTCGCGAGCCTAGCAGAGTTTCACGAGCGCCGCGGTTACGCGGTTGGCTGCCTGATCGGGAATATGGCGCTCGAGGTCACGCCGTCGAGCGAGCATGTACGCATTACGCTGGCGGCAATCTATCGCCAATGGATGGCCTCGCTCACCGAATGCCTCCGGGAAGCCCAGGCCCAGGGCGAATTGCCGGCCGGAAAGGACCCGGGACAGGTTGCCGTCGCGTTGATCGACGCGTTCGAAGGCGCGGTCACGCGTGCCAAGGTCGAACGTAACCGGTCGCCATTCGACAGCTTTGAAGGTTTCGTTTTGCCCGCCCTTGTAACCTGAACAATTTTGGCCGGTAAATATACGACCGGTCATGCATTTGACAAGTTTCTCGCTGGAACGCCGCGACAACGAGTGCTGACCTTTATCCGCGGCAATCAAAGGAGCAAATCATGTCCACGATAATTACTACAGACGGCGTAAATATCTTCTACAAGGACTGGGGATCAGGTCAGCCGATCGTTTTCAGCCACGGTTGGCCGCTGACAGCGGACGACTGGGATGCCCAGATGACATTCTTCCTTCATCACGGGTATCGGGTGATCGCCCACGACCGGCGCGGCCACGGCCGGTCCGACCAGCCCAGCACCGGCAACGACATGGACCACTGGGTTGCCGACCTCGCGGCGCTGACTGAACACCTCGACCTGCGCGACGCGATCCATATCGGGCATTCGACGGGTGGCGGTGAGGTAGCTCGCTATGTCGCTCGCCACCAGGAGCGGGTTGCGAAGGCGGTGCTGGTCGCTTCTCTGACGCCGAACATGTACCGGAGCGAGGACAACCCGGCCGGTCAGCCGCCGGAGTGGTTCGAAGCGATCCGGGCCGGCGTGCTGGGCAACCGGTCGGAGTTCTACCGTTTCGTCCCTGAGAACCCGTTCTACGGCTACAACCTCGATGGGGCGAAGCCTTCGGAGGCAATCATTGCGAACTGGTGGCGCCAAGGCATGGCCGGCGGTGCCCTCGCTCATTACGCGACCGTCGACTCTTGGCTCGAAGATTATACCGAAGACCTCAAGAAGATCACTGTGCCGGTGCTGGTGATGCATGGCGAGGCTGATCAAGTCGTCCCGTTCGCAAGTTCAGTGCCGCGTGCGGTCGACCTGCTTAAGAACGGGTCGCTGAAGACTTATCCGGGCTACCCCCACGGCATGCTAACCACACATGCGGATGTCCTCAACCCTGACCTGCTGTCTTTCATCAGGTCTTGACGACACCTCTTGTCCATCATCGTATAGTGGTAACACTTGGGTTCGTAAATTGAGGAGGGTTCGGGTTTCGTCGTATTGTTGAAGGAACGAACAAGAAGCTCAAACCCTCCTCGAGAATTCGTCGGCCAAGGCCCCTATCGAAGCGGCGGCCTTGGCAGCGTTGCTCGGCCTTGGCGGAGGTCCACTCCGACGTCGGCCTCGCGCCCTACCTGCCCTAGACGATGCCCGACAGCACCGCCGGTCGTCCACCCGCGCTCGACCACGCGACAAGGGGAAGTAGGGCTCGATCCGGCGCATCTGCGCCTCGTTCAGCAGGAACATGTCGGTCATCGGCAGCGCCACCTCGACGCCGCCACTGAATCAAACTGGCCCCGCTCCACAAGTCCGTTTATGGGTCCTGAGCCTAATCCAAAAGACATCATGACTGGCGATGCAGCTCAAAACTCAATCTGTCGAGTTCGTCCAAAACCTGTTGGATCCGGGCGCGCGCCTCCCGATCGGCGGCGTCCGTCATTGGCGCGGCGTAATCGGCGCCCTCTTGCCACGGCCCCACAGGATGAAAGCTGAAAGGGCAAGCAGGATGACATTGAGGGGCAAGGCGGACGCTTCGCCGCGGGAGAGATGAAAGATCATCGCAGTGATCTGCAGCAGCACGCAGCCAAGCGCCGCAAGCACGGTCAGACGCGGCTGAATCCGAGTTAGGGCCGGCAGCAACACGCCCACTCCGCCGGCGAAATCGATAATACCCATGAGGCGCAGAAACCATGCGGGAACGTCGCCGGGCCATACCCACATTGCCGCCAGTTGGTCGACCGGCATGAAAAACTTCATACAGCCGAACAGCGTGAAGGCAATAAAGAGAAGCACCTGAGCGGACCATAGCCCGATTAGAAGCAACTTCCCCTGGGGCGCAGGCAAACCAGTCGCGGTGTTGGACATTCGAACCTCCTTGATAAGGGATGACGGCAATCCCGTCGAGCGAACAGATACAACTGGAAGCTCATCGTGAAAACCGTTATATTTTCGTGAAAATTTATCGACAGGATCGATGAGATATGCAGCCCCACCCGACTTTGGATCAGCTTCAGGTCTTCCTGACCGTGGTGGAGAAAGGCAGTTTTTCAGCCGCGTCCCGCGCCCTCAACCGAACGCAGTCGGTCGTCAGCTATACGATCGCCAATCTCGAGGCGCAGCTCAGGGTGGCGCTTTTCAGCCGCTCCGGCACCAAACGGCCGCAGCTGACGGAAGCCGGAAGGTCGGTGCTCGAGGATGCCCGCCGGTTGCTCGGCGATCTCGATCTGATGCGGGCGCGCGTCCAGGCCCTGAGCGACGGGCTGGAGGCCGAGCTCAATGTGGCGATGAGCGCTATCGTGCCGACGGACATTGTCGTCGACGTGCTGCGTGCCTTCCGCAGTCATTATCCCACCGTCTCCCTGAATGTAACGGTCGGCACATTGGGGATCGTCATAGATGCGGTTAGCAATGCGAGGGCCGTCGTCGGCTTTGGCGGCGCCATGGCGACGAGGAACGATCAGATCGTTTTCGAACGGATCGGCCAGTCGGCGATGATCCCCGTCGCCGCCCCCGACCATCCACTTGCAAAGTTGCGCCGGCCGATGACCCTCGCTGATGTGCGGGACGAAACCCAGCTCGTCGTCTACGACGCTTCGGGCTTGACGAAGGGACGCGATTTCAACGTGTTCTCGCTCAAGACTTGGCGTGTCAGCGACAACGCGACAAAACATCTCTATATCCGCGGCGCATTGGGCTGGGGCGGACTTCCGGCATCCTTGGTTAGAGATGATCTCGCCGATGGCCGTCTCGTCCATCTCCAGTTTCCCATCTTCGACCAGGGTGAGTACCCCATCCACGTGATACGCAATGTCGCAAACCCGCCGGGGCCGGCGGCAAGGTGGCTTACCACCGAACTTCAGGCGCGGCTTTCAGCCACTGACAAAGACGGGGGAGATCAAAAGGGCGTCCATTGAACGAGCCGCACTCAGTTCGATGCGTATCCTTGCGATATCCAAATTTCGCAGGCATGTACAATATGCGCAGGAAACCGTGCGTCGGCTACCCGTTTTTCTACAGGAACTGCAGGAATTAACAGAGGCTTAAGCGCTTTAGCGACATCTCGCACGGGACTATTTTCATAATCCATATGCGGTGTTTCTTTGCGGTCGACTCTTTCACATTCACTTGCCCGGGTCTTCGGAACCCTTCGCAGTCTCGGAAGAGATAGAGGCGGCAACGTCGCGATCGTCGTCGCCCTCACCCTGGTCCCGATGATCATCGCGGTCGGCGCGAGCTTCGACTACATTCGCACCTACAATATCCGACAGAGGATGCAGAGCGATCTTGACACTGCCCTGATTGCCGCTGTCAAAGAGATCGACACCGACGACAGCACCGCCCTCAAACAGAAAGTGTCCGACTGGTTCGGCGCGCAGGTGGAAAGCAGCTATACGCTTGGTGACATCAATATCGATACCAGCAACCATAAGATAACCGCGACGGCAAGCGGCACCGTTCCGACGACGTTGATGAAGATTGCCAACATCAACACCGTTCCCATCAGCGTCGGCAGCGCCGTCAAGGGGCCGGCCACCTCCTACCTCAACGTCTATATCGTCATCGACACGTCGCCTTCGATGCTTCTGGCGGCAACGACTGCAGGTCAGGCGACCATGTATTCCGGGATCGGCTGCCAGTTCGCCTGCCACACGGGCGATTCCCACACTATCGGCAACAAGACATACGCCAACAACTATGAATACAGCACGGCCAAGAACATAAAGCTGCGCGCCGATGTCGCCGGTGACGCCGTCAAGGACGTGCTTGCTTTGGTCGACACGTCCGACAGCAATCATCAACGAATCAAGGTCGGATTATATAGCCTGGGCGATACGCTGACGGAGGTTCTGGCCCCAACGCTGAGCACGGACACCGCGCGCAGCCGCCTCGCGGATTCGAGCTACGGCCTCACCAGCGCGACCTCGAAGGCGGCCACCTATTTCGACGTGTCGCTGGCGACGCTGAAGCAGAAGGTCGGCACCGGAGGGGACGGAACTACCTCAGGCACGCCGCTCAAGCTCGTTCTGCTGTTGACGGATGGCGTCCAGTCGCAGCGCGAATGGGTTACCGACAGCGTCGTATGGAAGAACAACAAGGCTGTATCCGGAGCATACTGGAATAAAGTCGCGCCGCTCAATCCGGACTGGTGCGGTTATCTGAAAAATCAATCCGACACGATGGCCGTGCTTTACACTGAATACCTGCCGCTCACCTCGGATTGGGGTTACAACGCGACCGTCGGCTCGACCATGGCAAGCGCCAACTGGAAGAATACCTGGGGCGGCACCATGCAGAGCGGCGTGTCTACAAGCATCACGAGACGCGACTACATTCCCTATGCGCTCTCGGACTGCGCATCCTCCAAGAGCCTGTTCATTTCAGCAGCGTCATCAGCCGAGATCACGGCAGGTCTGTCGGCGCTCTTCACACAATATCTCTCTTCCGTTCGGCTGACCCAATGAGGCGAAGGGGATTGTTTGTCTTGCTTCGCCGCATCTTGGGTGATCGCGATGGCGTCGCTGCAATTGAATTTGCGATCCTGGCCCTGCCGCTCTTCATCATCATATTTGGCATTATCGAAGTGTCGCTGATGTTCTTCGTCAACGCCACGCTTGACGCTTCGGTGCACAAGATCTCGCGGATGATCCGCACCGGCGAGGTAGCGTCTTCGAAGATCACATTGGCCGATTTCAAAGCCAGAATTTGTAATGACATGCTGCTCTCGTTCAACTGCTCCAGCGATCTCCTGGTCAAGGTGAGTGTGCTTTCCGATCTGTCGTCCGCGACCAGCGGCAATCCAATCGACACCAGCGGCAAGCTCGCCGTCACCGAGACTTACAATATCGGTCAGGGCAGCGACTATATCCTGGTCCAGACCTTCCTGCCCTGGACGGCCGTCGTCAATTTCCTCAGTCTTTCGAGCGCTAAGCTTTCCGACGGCCGCTATCTCATCGGATCTTCCGTGCTGTTTCGTAACGAGCCTTTCTGAGATGATGATAAAGCGGAATCTCTCCTTTTTCCGATGCGTCCTATCCCGCATCCTCCATCTTACGCGCGACCGCAGAGCCGCCTCGGGGGTCGAATTCGCGCTCGTGCTGCCGCTCCTGGTGATGCTGCTGTTCGGCACTGTCGACCTCGGCCATGCGCTCACGGTCAGCCGCAAGATAGACGAAATCGCCTCCACAACGGGCGACATGATCTCGCAGCAGAACACCTGGACGACGTCTGACGTCGCCAAGCTTCTTTCCGGCGCCAGCTTCATCCTCCAACCCTATGACACGACGGGTCTCACGATAACGGTCACCGTCAACGATATCAGCAAGACTGGCAGCGCGACGGTCAACTGGTCTGCCGCATTCAACACCACCGCGCTCAAATCCGGTACCGCGAGCGCGATCGAAATCCCGTCGCAAATCCAGGATCAAGGCGTTCAGGTCGTACTGACGCGGGTGCAATACAAATTGACGACACCCGTCTCGGCGTTCTTTTCAAGCTTTACCGGAATGAACGGCTACAGCTTCGATCAGCATTTCTTCAATCGACCGCGGACCAGCGATACGATCACCTACAAGTAGACCGTAAGTGACGAGGCATGGGTCAGAAGAGTAACGGACGACCGCCGCCGCGGCGCGCCCTCGTTCTGCTGACCACGCTGCGTTCGCATATGTCGTCGCGGCATCCTGAGATCGGCAATGCCCGCAAGATCCCGGCAGCCACTGCAATTCGTAGCACCGGCCTGCTTGACCAGCGGGCCACACCCATGGATCGGTGCCCCGTCAATGGAAAGGCGCCAGGCGAAGGGATGTTGCCCCGCCGGGACGGCGAGCGAGTCCGGCGGCGTCTCAATCCAATGGCGAATTCACGCATCAAAGCGCGTCGCGATCTTTCAGATTCGCTCCTTGCGCTTTAGCTCTTTGTTTTTGCGCATGTCGTTGCCGCAAAACCGCTGCACACTTTTGCGCGACATGCTTTAGTCTTGCAGACACTATTGTACATTTTGCTGTTGGCGGTCCCCTGCTTTTGCTAGGACGGTCGGGCCACGGCACCGATCGGACCGGATGCCCTGAAAGAGCGGAGATTTGAGATGCCGGATGAGGTCGTAGTCTATCAGGCGGAAGCCGAGGCTTTAGCGATGCGAGCCTGCCTGGCAGCCGGCGCTCGGGAAGCCACCGCCCGCTCCCTTGTGGGCGCCACCTTGTCCGCCGCGCTTTATGGGCCTTCGACACTCGGATTTCCGCACATGGTGGATTACCTCGACAGCTTCCGCGAGGGCCGCATCAACTGCGATCCTGCGCCGACCTGCGAGCGTCCCTATCCCGCCTTCTTCGTCGCCAATGCCGATCAGGGCATCGCCCAACTCGGTTTCGATCTTGCGTTCGACGATCTCACGGCCGCGGTGCGCAATTTCGGGCTCGCCGTCTTCACACAGACGAACAGCTATACGGCAGGAGAACTCGGCTATTATGTTCGCAGGCTCGCCGGCGAAGGGATTGTCGGCATCGCCGCAACCAACGCCAATGCCATGGTGGTCGCCAAAGCAGGCGGCCCGGCTGTCTACAGCACGAACCCGCTGGCCTTCGGCTTTCCGCTTGGAGAAGGGTCGCTGCCTCTCATCATCGATCAGGCCTCCAGCGCCACCGCCTATGTCAATATCGTCGCAGCAGCAGCCGAGGGGCGCAGCATCCCGGAAGGATGGGCCGTCGACCAAGCGGGAATGAACACCTCCGATGCCGCAAAAGCGCTCGGCGGAGCCCTGCTTCCCTTCGGCGGGCGCAAGGGCGCCAATGTGGCGCTGATGGTGGAAATGCTGTCGGCCGGCCTGTCCGGCGGCCCCTGGTCATTGGACACGCCGTCTTTCAGAGAGGGGAGCGCCAGCCCCGCAGTGGGCTTGACGGTCGTGGCGATGATGCCCGGGCGCCCTGATGATGGCCTTGTCGAACGTGCACGTCGCCAGGCAGCCCGCCTCCAAGAGCACGGCGTGTTCGTGCCTGGCGTCAGCGGCATCGAACATCCCAGGCCAGGGTCGGAAGGGCTGAAAATGCCGCGCGCGGTATTCGAAGCCATCGTGAAGATTGCGGGCGCCTGACGGGTCCCCGTCGATCATGAACTGCCGCACAGCGGGGCTTTTTTCGGGGAGATGTTCGAGGAACGATCCGGATGCAAAGCCGATCGGCACTTTCACGCCACGGCTTGTGCGCCGGTAATTTCCACGAGCGAGCCGCACATGAATGCCGCCTCGTCGGAGGCGAGGAATGCGACGAGGGCCGCGACCTCCTCCGGCCTGCCGATGCGACCGTAGGGAACGAGCTTGTCAAGATCGGCGATCGTCCGGCCCGAGCGGGTGACGCCGGCCTCCAGCATCGGCGTGTGGATTTCGCCAGGACAGACGGCATTGACCCGCACTTTGTCGGGCGCGTAGTCCCTGGCGAGATTCTGGGTGAAGGCGGCGACCGCCGCCTTCGTCGTGTTATAGGCAATGTGGTTCGGCGCGGGATGGAGCCCCCATTGCGAGCCCGTGTTGACGATCGCACCGCCACCGCCCGCTATCATATGCGGCAGGGCCGCGCGGCAGAGATGGAACATCGAATCCAGATTGACCGCGAAACTCGTCTGCCAATCTTCATCCGACAGAGAGAGCAAGTTGCCGCGCCGGTTGATACCGGCATTGTTGACCAGCACGTCGAGCCGCCCCTTGATGGCAAAGGCTTTCTCGACCAACTCGACGCATTCCGGCTTGCGGGAGATGTCGGCCGCAATGGCGGTCGCCGATCCGCCTGCCGCCTCGATGAGCGCGGCGACTTCGCCTGCGGCCTGGGCGTTGGCATCCGTCACCACCACCAGAGCGCCTTCATCGGCGAGCCTCCTTGAGATGGCCGACCCGATGCCGCCTCCGCCGCCTGTCACGACCGCGACCTTGCCCGAAAATCTCTTCATGTCACTCTCCTACCTGATATAGCTGCCGCCGTTGACATCGAAGGTCGCTCCATTGACCGACGCCTGCGAAGGGCGGAGCAGGAACGCCACCAGCTCGGCGATCTCGGCTGTCTCTGCCATCTCGCCGATCGGGATGTCGCCGACAACAGCGTCCTTTCCGTGTTTCGCCACGAACTCTTCGGCCATGTCGGTGCGCACCCAGCCCGGCGCAATGGAGACGGCGACGACCCCATCGCGCCCGAAGCTGCGCGCGATCGATTTTGTGAGATTGATGAGCGCGGCCTTGGTCGCGCCGTAGGGCATGGCGTCGGCGGCGTAACCGCGCTGTCCGGCGCGGCTGGCCATATTGACGATCCGCCCGCCGCCCTGTTGTTTGAAATACATGATGGCCTCCTTGCAGAGGTCCGCCGCTGCGAAGAAATTCACCTGAAATTCTTTCTGCCAGGCGGCCCGCCAATCGGACGGATCGGCGTCGATCGAAATCTCGTTGCGGATGCCGGCATTGTTGACGACGGCATGAATGCGCCCCGCCGCCGCGAGCGCGTCGCGCCATAGCGCGAAGGCGCCGTCCAGGCTGGAGAGGTCGGCCTGGACGATCAGGCCGTTGCCACCGAGCTTGCGGAGCAGGGCTTGCGCCCTCTCTTTGTCACGCCCGTAATGGATGACGGGGCGCGCGCCTTCGGCAGACAGGCGCTCGACGATGGCGGCGCCGATCCCGCCCGATGCTCCGGTGACGAGGACCGTCTGGCCGGCCAGGGATTGAACGTGGGACATCGTGACTCCTAACCGAGCAGGTCGACCTGGGGGCCCCAGGTGTCGGACAGGGCAAATCCTGCGGCGAAGGGATCGTCGTCGGAGATACGCAGCTGTTCCCGGCCATAGATATATGCTTGGCCGGTTATTCTCGGCAGCACGGCGCGGCGGCCGCCCACCTCGGTTTCGCCGATCGCCTCTGCCAGGAACTCGCCGCCGATGATCGACCGCGACGTCCTCGCATCTCCAACGGAGACCTCGCCGCGGGCATAGAGCGTTGCCAGGTTCGCCGAACTGCCGGTTCCACAGGGCGAGCGGTCGACGCGGCCCGGCTGCAGCGTCGTGCAGGTCCTCACCGCGCCATCGGCTTCACGGCCGCGGAACATCACGTAAGCGATCTCGTCGACGCCGCTCAGGACGGGATGAGCGACCGAGACCTGGCCAGCCAGAAGCGCCTTGAGCTCGATACCGGCTTCCGCCAGCAGTCGGGCATTGACAGGCGCAATATCGAGGCCGAGCTGGTCGACGTCGACCAGCGCATAATAGACGCCGCCGAAAGCGACATCGATCTTGATGCGCCCCCATTTCGGCGTCTCCACTTCCCGGTCCAGCGCTTCCGCGAAGCTGGGCACGTTGTCGAGACTGACGGACAGGCATCTGTTGTCACGGCAGATGGCACGCGCGACGATGAGACCGGCCGGCGTATCGAGGCGGACGATCGTCTCCGGCTCCGACATCGGCAGCCGCCCGCTCTCGAGAAGGGCGGTGACCACGCAGATGCAGTTGCTGCCGGACATCGGATGAGCGCGGTCGGCCTGCAGCACGATGAAGCCGGCGTCGGCATCGGCGCGCGTCGGCGCGACCAGCAGGTTCACCGACATGGCGACATTGGCGCGCGGCTCGAAGGTGACGAAGCGGCGCAGGCTGTCGTTGACCGTGTTGATATGGTTCATTTTATCGAGCATCGTCGCACCCGGTATCTCGGGCGCGCCTGAGACGATGACCTTGCCGATCTCACCCTGGCAGTGGACCTGCAGCAAGTCGAGGCTGCGGTCCCAGTTCATTCGGCCGCCTCCGGCTTGATGTACCAGCCCCAGGGATCTTCGCTGGCGAAGCGGGTGATCTGCTTGGTCTCGAGATAGTTGTCGAGACCCCAGCGGCCGAGTTCGCGGCCGATGCCGGATTCCTTGTAGCCGCCCCAGGGCGCCTCGGTGAAGGTCGGCTGCGAGCAGTTGATCCAGACGATGCCGGCGCGGAAGGCGGCCGCGACGCGCTCAGCCCGAATGTCGTCCTTCGACATCACCGCGGCTGCAAGGCCGAAGCGGGAATCATTGGCGAGCTCGATCGCCTCCTCCTCGGTCTTGAACGGCCTTATGCAGACGACGGGCCCGAAGATTTCCTCCACCCAGGCGGCGCTGTCGAGCGGAACGTCCGTCAGAACGGTCGGCTGGAGATAGTAGCCCCTGTCGAACCCTTCGGGACGGGCTCCACCACAGGCAACCGTCGCGCCTGCCTGCCGGGCCGCTTCGATCGCCGCAACGACCTGCTCGTGCTGGCGCTCGGAAACCAGCGGCCCCAGCAGAACGCCCGCGTCCAGGCCGTTGCCGATCTTGATCTTGGTCGTTTCCTCGATGAGACGCGCAAGCAACCGCTCGTAGACGGTGTCCTGCACCAGGACTCTAGACGTCGCGGAGCAGACCTGGCCCTGGTTCCAGAAGATGCCGAACATGATCCACTCGGCGGCCTTGTCGATATCGGCGTCCTCGAAGACGACGAAGGGCGACTTTCCGCCGAGTTCGAGGCTGACGCGCTTGATGTCGCGAGCGGCTGCCGCCATGATTTTCGAGCCGACCGGCCCGGAGCCGGTAAAGGCCAGCTTGTCCACCTCCTTGTGATCGATGATCGCCTGTCCGGCGACCGACCCCGCTCCCGTAACGATGTTGAGCACGCCCGGCGGCAACCCGGCTTCGTCGGCGACCGCCGCCAGTTCGAGCGCCGTCAGCGACGTCAATTCGGCAGGCTTCAGCACCATGGTGCAGCCGGCGGCCAGTGCCGGCGCAACCTTCCACGCCGCCATCAGCAGCGGATAGTTCCAGGGAATGATCGCGCCGGCGACGCCCAGCGGCTCGCGGACCGCCTTGGAGGTAAAGCGCTGATCGGGAAGCGCGATCGCCTCCTCGGGATTGTTGTCGAGCTGTTCGGCGAGCCCCGCATAGAAATCGAAGCAGCCCGCCGCGTCGGCAACGTCCCAATCGGCCTCGGGGAACGGCTTGCCATTATCGAGAACTTCGAGGTGTGCGATCTCGGCCTGATGGGCACGGATGCCATCGGCGATCGCGCGGAGATACCGCGCGCGCTGGGCACCCGTCAGCTTCGGCCAGCCGTCCTTGTCGAAGGCTCGGCGAGCTGCCTTGACGGCAAGATCGACGTCCTCGGCCGTTGCGGCGCCGATCGTCTGGATCACCTCTTCCGTTGCAGGGTTGGTCACCGTGCAGGTACCACCCTTGATCGGCTTCACCCACTGTCCGTCGATATAGAGTTCGCTTCGCATGTTCACTCCCTTGCTTTCGTAGGTGTCAACCGCCCTAGAAGCGGTCGATACGGTAGGGTCTCATGTCCACGGGCGGCTGCGCGCCCGTAACAAGATCGGCCATCAGGCGGCCGGTCGTGGCTGCATAGGTGAGACCGAGATGTCCATGGCCGGTGGCGTACCAGACGTTGCGGCGCTTGGCGGACGGCCCCATGACCGGCACGGTGTCGGGCAGCGCCGGGCGATGCCCCATCCATTCCGTCGTCTCCACCGCCTTCAGCTCAGGCAGCGCCTCTTGGGCTCGCTTCACCAGGATCTTTGCACGCCGATAATCCGGCGGAGCATCGAGGCCGGCCATTTCGACCGTACCGCCGACGCGGATGCCGCCTGCCGTCGGCGTAACCATGAAAGCGCGCGCCGGCCAGATGATCGAATGGCGCATCGAAATACCAGGCTCCATGATCTGCGTGTGATAGCCGCGTTCGGTTTCGAGCGGGATATGTTCCCGCAGCAGCGCGGAAAGCCGGGCAGTGAAGGCGCCGGCCGCAAGCACCACCGCGTTCGCGGCAAAGATCTGCCCATCTGCCAGGCGGACCGCGGAAACGCCGGCCTCGTTTTGCTCGAAATCGACGACATCACCCTGAACGATCCTGCCGCCGAGCGCCTGGAATTTTTCAGTCAGCGCGGTGACGAGCTTGTACGGATCGGTGATCGACCGGTTGTCGGGAAAAAGGACCGCCTTGCCGATCGTGGTCGTCAAAGCCGGCTCGAGATCGCGGATGGCATTGCCGCCAAGGATTTCGTGCCGGAAGCCGAAGCGCTCCAGGATATCGATATGTTCCCGGTCCGTCTGGAACTCGGCCTCGTCGGCATAGAGGCTGAGGCACCCCTCGGCCGTCAGCATGTGCGTGAGGCCCGTCTCCTTCAGCAACACGTCCAGATCTTCGTGGACGCGCCGGCAGAGCACGGCGCCGGCCGCCTCCAATTCCCTCAGCTTCGAGGGACGGCTCGCAGCGAGGAACATGAGGAACCAGGGCACCAGTTTCGGCAGATAGCCGGGCCGGATGCGCACAGGACCTTCCGGATCGAGCAGCCATTTGGGCATCTGCGCCCAGATGCCGGGGCGCGAGGCCGGCATGAATTCGGTGACGGCGATGCTCGCCATATTGCCATAGGAGGCGCCTCGACCCGGCGCCGCCTTGTCGAGCAAGGTGACGTTGTTTCCCCGGCGCTGCAGTTCATAGGCGATGGTGGCGCCGATAATGCCGGCGCCGACGACCACAATGGATGACACGGTGAACCTCGCAAATTCAGAGATCCTCGGGGCGGCTCGGCCACCCCGACCTGTTCTTATTACCAGTTGAGGATCGGTTGCATCGCCGCCTTGAACTCGGCCTTTTCCTCCACCGTCAGTTCTCCGAGTGGTGCGCGGCACGCACCCACGGGCAAGCCCTGAAGCTCGCAGCCGTACTTGATCTTCTGCACGAACTTGCCGCTCTCGAGAATATTCATCGCCCGGTAGAGCGTTTTCATCTGCTGGCGCGCCTTGTCCAGATCGCCGGATCTGAACGTGCGGTCGAGATCGCAGCAGGCCTTGGCCATGCAGTTGGACGGACCGCAGATCCAGCTTTCCGCGCCCCAGAACATGAAATCGAGCGCGATATCGTCGGAGCCGCTGACGAGCTGGATCTTGCCCTCATAGCGACTGGCGATGTCGATCGCGCGCTGCAATACCCCAGAGCTTTCCTTGATCCCGATCACATGCGCATTATCGGCAAAATGATCCATCAGCTCGAAACTGATGTCCGAGCTATCCTTGGCCGGATAGGAATAAAGGACGAGGCTCACATCGACGGCACGGAGCACGGCTTCGTAGTGCTTGATGAGCTCTGCCTGGGTCGGACGGGTATAAAATGGCGGCGCCAGCAGCACCGTGTCATAGCCGATATCCTTGGCCATCGCCGTCTGCTCGATCACCTCGCGGGTGGCGGGCGCGTTGGTGCCGGCGATCAGAATTTCGCCCGGTTTGGCAAATTCCTTGACGAACTGCAGCACGTCACGGCGCTCTTCCTTGGATTGGCTGAAATACTCGCCGGTCGACCCGTTTGGAACCCAACCGGTGACGCCTGCCTCACGCAGATGTGCCAGGAGCTTTTCGAATGCCTTGAAGTCGATCTTGTTGTACGCGTCGAAGGGAGTGATGAGCGCGGGCATGACGCCGGAAAGTTTCATGGGATTCTCCTGTCTGGGAACGACATTGTTAGATTGCGAGCTTCTTGAGAATGCGTCCCTCGATGAGGGAGACGGCCCGCGTGAGTGGGAAGGCGATGATGAAGTAGATCAGGGCGACGATCGTCAGCACCTCGACGGGACGGGCGGTGTTGTTGGAGATGTTCTGGCCGACGAACATCAGATCGGCCATCCCCACCGCCGAGACGAGCGCGCTCTCCTTGAAAAGGCTGACGCAGTTCGACAGCAGCGTCGGAATTGCCCGCAGCACCGCTTGGGGTAGCACGACGTTCAGGACCTGGGCCCTGCGCGGCAGGCCGAGAGCGACGCAGGCGTCCAGCTGTTCCCGGCCGATGGACTTGAGGCTGGCCCGGAAGGTTTCGCTGGCAATCGCTCCCATGTAGAGCGTGAGCGCGATGACGCCCGATACCAAGTTCGAAAGCTCGACGCCGAGGATGAGCGGCAGGCAGAAAAATATCCAGAAGAGCTGGATGAGGACCGGCGTGCCGCGGAAGAATTCGACGTACAGGCTCGAGACCGCGCGAAGTACGAGGTTGCGCGACGTTCGGGCAAGGCCGACGAGGAAGCCGAGGGAGCATCCGAGCACGACGCAGATGACCGTGAGCTTGATCGTCATCCATAGGCCGAGCAGGAGTGCGTTTTCGAAGCGCAGCAGGATCGAGAAGTCGAGTGTCATTCTGGCCTCCTAGCTGACGAGGATCTGGCGGCGGCGTTCGAGCAGGCCGACGATCTGGGTTATCGGGAAGGAGACAGTGAAATAGATGAGGGCGACGACGGTGAAGGTCTCGATCGGACGATAAGTCTCCGTCGCCAGCGTTTTGCCCTGGTACATCAGGTCCTGGATCGCCACGATCGCGACCAGCGCGCTCTGCTGGAAGATGACGATGCCGTTGGTCAAAAGCACCGGGATCGAGGCGCGGAACGCCGTCGGAAACACGATGTAAAGCACCCGTTGCAGCGGATTGAGACCGAGCGCGATGCCGGCGTCGAGCTGCTCGCGCGGAACCGCCTGGATGGATGCCCGGTAGGCCTCGGCGTTGAACGCCATCAGGTTGAGACCGAGCGCCATGATGCCCATCGTCATCGGATCGAGGAAGACGTCGAACAGCATCGGTACGCAGTAGAATATCCAGACGATCTGAACGATGGCCGGCGTGCAGCGGAAGAATTCGACGAAAAGCATGAACGGCAGCCGCACGACCTTGATCGGGCTCATGATCAGCAGGGCCAGTCCGAAGCCCAGAACGATGCCGATGACGTTTGCCGCGGCCGTCAATTGCAGTGAAACCCACAGCCCCTGCAGAAGCGGAGCGATGGAGACTGCGTTGAAGTCGAACGTGTAGTTCACTTGTGCCTCCCTACTTCTTGATGGGCCTACTTCTTGACGGGCCTACTGCTTGATATGGAAAACGCGGTCGATGAATTCCTTCGTACGCTCCTCGCGCGGGGCGGCGAGCACCTGCTCGGGAGGGCCGTCCTCGACGACCACGCCGCCGGCGCAGAAGATGACGCGCGAGGCGATGTTCTTGGCGAACCACATGTCGTGGGTCACGATCATCATCGGCATGTTCTGGGCGGCGAGTTGCAGGATGACCTGCTCCACCTCGCTGACGAGCTCCGGGTCGAGAGCCGACGTGACTTCGTCGAAAAGCATCAGTTTCGGGTCGAGCATGAGCGCGCGGGCAATAGCGACGCGCTGTTTCTGGCCACCGGAAAGCTGGGCCGGATAGGCATTGGATTTGGCTGCGAGCCCGAACCGCTCGAGCAGCGCCTGCGCGCGGGCCGTGGCCTTCGCCTTGGCTTCTCCGCGCACCTTGCAGGGAGCAAGAATCAGGTTCTGAATGACGTTCAGATGCGGAAACAGCGTGTAGTGCTGGAACACCATGCCGATCGAACGGCGGACATCGGTGTCGATCTGGGTCTTCCGGCCTGCGCTATCGGATGAAATATATGCACTCCCATCGAAGCTGACTGACCCGCTGTCGATCTGCTCCAGCCCCATCATCACGCGCAGCAGCGTGCTTTTGCCGCCGCCGCTGGGCCCGATGACGACGACACGTTCGCCGGGCTTCATTTCGATGTCGATGCCTTTCAGCACCTGAATGGCTCCGTTTCCATAGCTTTTGTGGAGCGCCTGCATTTTCACGAGGGGAAGGCTGAAAGACGTGGTCATGGCCAATCTCCGATGATCGAAGCTGGAAGGGCCGGCGCGATCTTCGCACCGGCCCGGCGAGGTTACTTTGCGCCCTTGAGCACGTCGTCGACCGCCTTGCGGATCAGTTCATCGACATGGCCGGTGGCGACCCTCTCTTCGAGGAAGATATTGATCACTTCGACGTCGGCGGCCGAAAGCTGATGCGGCAGGCCGAAAGCAACGCCCTGCTTGGCGAGTGCCGGCGTCGGGTTGAGCGCCAGCGCCCAATCCGGGTTCGATTGCGTGAAGAGCTGGTTGGTGTCGGAAGCGTCGACCAGGATATCGGCGCGCTTCGAGCTCACTGCCAGGCGGGTTTCGTCGTTGCCGGGAAGACGCATGACCGTGGCATTCTTCACCGCCGCGGAGATGGCTTTGTCCTGCGCCGTGCCGGACATGACCGCGAGCGTCACGCCCGCCTTGTCGATATCGGCCACCGAGGCGGCGCCGGCCGGAATTTTCGGATTGTTTTTGTTATAGGCGAGCGAGATCTGGTACTCCATCGCCGGGATCGAAAACTGCACAGCCATGGCACGCGCCGAGGTCCGGTTGAGCGCCAGTGACAGATCCCATTTGCCCGCCTGCAGGCCGGCAACGATGTTGTCCCAGGTCGTATCGACGAATTCAGGCTTCACCTTAAGGACGTCGGCAAATTCCTTGCAGAGATCGGCAAAGAAGCCGGAATATTCGCCGGTTGCCGGATCGCGCATGACATAGGGCGGCGCCACTGCCGCGCCGCAGCGCAGCACACCCGCCTTCTGCACGCCCTGCCAATATCCTTCGGCGGTCTCAGCATGTGCGGCGGTTGCGCAAAGACCGCCCATCAGGGCGAGCGCGGGCAGCGCCCGCAAGGCGGACGTCATCAGTTTCGAAAGCATCGGGCATTCCTCTTTTGCTGTGCGCGAAGCGCGCGGTTCCACTCGTCGGCTGCAGCCGTTTCTCTTATTTTCTTGTCGGCTTCGTGTCGACCGTGAATAATATGTCAACAGCGTGTCGACAAAGTCAAGCGGAAAAATTCCATTGCCGACACGCTGATTTTCTGGCCCAATGGGACGTGCGTTTGGAGAAAGGGACTTGAGTGTCTGATGAATCGGAAGTGAAACGAATCCGTGGGACTGGCTGGAAGAGCGTCTATGAGACGCTCCGCAACGAGATCCTGTCGCTCGCTCTGCCGCCCGGTCAGCTCCTCGACGAGATGACGCTCGCCGAACGCTTCGACATGTCGCGCTCGCCGGTGCGCGAAGCCCTGATCCGGCTCGGCGGCGACGAACTGGTCGTGACGCTTTCCAACCGCAGCACGATTGTTGCGCCGATCGAAGTGGCGACCTTTCCCAAATATGTGGAGGCGCTCGATATCGCGCAGCGCATGAATACGCGGCTTGCCGCCGCACTCAGGACGGAAACCGACCTGAAGACCATCACCAAGCGGCTGAAAACCTTCGAGGCGGCAGTCAAAACCGGCAATCACCTGGCCATGTCGGAAGCCAACAAGGAGTTCCACATGGCCATCGCCCATGCCGGAAAAAATCAGTATCTCGCCTCGTTCTACGAGAAACTGCTGTCGCAGGGACAGCGCATGCTCCACCTGCATTTCGAATATCTGGAGCGGACCCATGAGGGCTATCTCTTGACCGACGAGCACTCGCTGATGCTCGATGCCATCAAGGACAAGAACGTCGATCTCGCCGATGAGCTCGCTCACGCCCATACACGCCAGTTCCAGGACAATTTCATCAACTTCATGCGCGAGAACTACACGACGGATGTCGCGCTGGGACCGTTGCGGGCTGCGGAGTAATTAGATGAAGATCGACAGAATCGGATTTGTCGGCACCGGCGCCATCACCGAAGCGATGGTTCGTGGGCTACTGGCCGAACCGGCCTATGCCGCCGAGATTCACGTTTCGCCACGAAGCGCCCATATCGCCGAGGGCCTGGCGGCCGAATTCGCCGCCGTGACGATCGCCCGCGACAATCAGGATGTCGTCGCGCGCAGCGACATGGTGTTTCTGGCGATACGGCCGCAGATCGCCGAGGAGGTCGTGCGGGAACTTTCGTTCAGGAATGGCCAGATGGTCGTCAGCCTCGTCGCGGCGACGGAGCGCCAAGCCCTGCTCGAATGGATCGGCGCCGATGTCAGCCTCCTGCAGGCGATACCCCTGCCCTTCGTCGCACACCGGCAAGGTGTGACCGCCGTCTATCCCCCGGATGCCACGGTTGCGGCGCTGTTTGACACGCTCGGAACGGCCGTCCAATGCCAGTCCAGGAAGGAATATGATCTCCTCGCAGCCGCAAGCGCCGTCATGTCGACCTACTTCGGCATCATGGAATCGGTTGCCGGCTGGCTGGAAAAAAGCGGGCTCGAAAGGGCGAAGGGACAGGCCTACATAGCCCCGCTCTTCGCAGGCCTGGCGCAGAAGGCGAGCGGAGCCGGCGCCGAGCCGTTCAGTGCGCTGAGCCGCGAATTCGCCACCAGGGGAGGACTGAACGAGCAGGTTCTTTCCGACTTCGACAAGAAGGGCGGCGTTGCCGCACTTACCGCAGCACTCGACGGGGTGCTCGCCCGCATCGAGGGCAAAGGCTAGAGCATGATGCCGAAAGGTTTAAGCGGTTTTCGGACGACATCCTGTTCTAAAAAGTTGGTGGCGTGCAGGCGCTGATGACGTCGCAAGGTACAGGCCCGACACAGCGGAACCGATGCGGTCGCCGGCTCTCGAAATAATAGGCATCGCCCGGCCCGAGGATACGCCGCTCGTCGTCGACGGTCACCTCAAGCCTTCCCGAGAGTACGATCCCGCCCTCCTCTCCCTCGTGGACAAGCGGAATCTTTCCGGTGTCGGCGCCTGGCTGGTAGCATTCCTTGAGCATTTGCAGGCTGCGCCCGAACAAGTTCTCCCCAACCTGCCTGTAGGAGATGGCGCCCTTGCCGATCTCAACCAGTTCCTCGGCCGCATAGAAGGCCTTCCTTGGACGCTCAGGCTCAAAGGCGAAGAATTCCGCCAGACCGATCGGGATCCCGTCCAGAATTCTCTTCAAAGCCCCGACCGAGGGGTTGGAGGCGTTCGATTCTATCAGCGAAATCGTCGAATTCGGCACTCCCGTACGCTTGGCAAGTTCACGCTGCGAAAGCTTGCGGGCGATACGGAGATGGCGAAGGCGGTTGCCGATATCGACTGACATGGTGCGGTCCGTTTATGTTGTCCAGAATATCGAAAAGACTACCTTCTCGTCTATTTAATTTCAATGACTTGTGCCGACTGAGAAAAGGACTTGTTTGACAAGAAGAAATTGCCATGCTCGGCGGCAATCACAGGAGGCCAGCATGGACCAGATCAGCAAAACCAACGCGCCCGTACTCGATAATTTCTGGATGCCGTTCACCGCGAACCGGCAATTCAAGGCGACGCCGCGCCTTCTGGCGGCCGCGGAGGGCATGTATTACACCGATGTCGATGGAAATCAGGTGCTTGACGGCACCGCCGGGCTCTGGTGCTGCAATGCCGGCCACGGCCGCAGGAAGATCTCCCAGGCGGTCGAGCGGCAGCTTGCGACGCTCGACTATGCCCCGACCTTCCAGATGGGCCATCCGATCGCCTTCGACTTCGCCGCGAAGCTGGCTGCGAACGCGCCAGGCGGCCCGGAAGCCAAGCTCGACAGGGTCTTCTTTACAGGCTCTGGTTCGGAATCGGTCGATACGGCGCTGAAGATCGCCATCGCCTACCAGCGTGCGATCGGCCAGGGCACGCGTACGCGGATCATCGGGCGCGAGAAGGGATATCACGGCGTCGGCTTTGGCGGCATTTCCGTCGGCGGCCTCGTCAACAACCGGCGGGTCTTTCCGCAGATACCGGCCGACCATATGCGCCATACGCTCGACGTCGAGCGCAATGCGTTTTCGAAGGGCCTTCCTGCCCACGGCGTGGAACTGGCCGACGATCTGGAACGCCTGGTGCAACTGCACGGCGCCGAAACCATCGCCGCCGTCATCGTCGAGCCGATGTCGGGATCGGCGGGCGTGGTCCTGCCGCCGAAGGGCTATCTGGAAAAGCTGCGTGCAACCGCCGACAAGCACGGCATCCTGCTGATCTTCGACGAGGTCATCACCGGCTTCGGCCGCCTCGGCACGCCTTTCGCGGTCGATTATTTCGGCGTCGTGCCCGATCTCGTCACCACGGCAAAGGGCCTCACCAACGGTGCAATCCCGATGGGCGCGGTCTTTGCCAGCCGCAAGATCTATGACGGCCTGATGGTAGGCCCGGAAAATGCGATCGAGCTCTTCCATGGCTATACCTATTCCGGCCATCCGGTCGCCTGCGCAGCCGGCCTCGCGACCCTCGAAATCTATGAGGAGGAGGGGCTATTGTCCCGTGCATCCGAGCTTGCCGAATACTGGCAGGAGGGCCTCCATTCGCTGAAAGGCCAGCCTCATGTCGTCGATATCCGCAATCTCGGTCTGGTGGGCGCGGTCGAACTGGCGCCCCGTGACGGGGCACCGGGAACCCGCGGTTACGACATCTTCGTCGACTGCTTCAACAAGGGCCTGCTGATCCGCGTGACCGGCGACATCATCGCGCTCTCGCCACCGCTCATCATCGAGAAAAACCAGATCGACACGATCGTTTCGACCCTCGGCGATGCACTGAAGCGCGCCGCATAGACCTGCATCCGGCGTCCCCCGTCAGCGATCGGACATTTAGTCCATCGCCGACGGAACCATCCGGCCGCCGACGTGGAACTCAGCGCTTCAAGGTCTGCGACGGCAGTTGACCGAAACGCTTCTTATATTCAGCTGAAAATCGCCCGAGATGGGTAAACCCCCATCTGAGCGCGATGTCGGCGACGGCCTGTTTCAGGCCGGATTCGAGCAAATCGCGATGGGCGGCAAGCATCCTGAGTTCATGCAGGTAGGCCATCGGAGTGGTATCCCTGAACTGCCGGAAACCCTGTTGCAAGGTCCGAACGCTGACCTCGGCTGCGGTCGCGATGTCGCTCAGCGAAATCGGCTCGGCGATATGTTCCCGCATGAAGTCAATGGCCCATTTCACATGGCGTGGAGCGGGCGCCGGAGCGGGGAGCGCGAGTGCCTCCGAATAGCGATGGGGACAGGTCTCCAGCAGCAGATAGATCGTCGCGTCGCAGAGCGCGTTCAGAGCCAGCGGCGACTGTCGCAGCGGCCCGTCGCGGTTCAGCCCGCGATGGAGGTTCACGGCCAGTTGCTGCAACACAAGTCCCGAACCGGTCGTCAGGTCGATAATGGGATGAAAATCGGTGTCACCGATGATCGTTCGCTCAAACATATGCGTCAGCTGCCTGTTGATCCTCGCTTGATCGATGAACAGACCGAGATGATGGCGCGGGCCGACTAGGCGGGCACCCGAGGCGCGGCCTGCCCCGAGAATGGTACCGCAACCGGGAACCGAATGGATCTGCTCCTTCCCCGCATGGAAGACGGCGTTTCCCTCCATCGGCAGGAATATGATCACCTTGCCGCTGGGTGCCTCCCGCCTGATCGAGATCGTGCCTTCGTAGGCGCATTCGGCTATGGCCAGATCTTCCGTCGAGACGAAATTGCAGCGGTAGGCGATGGGCGCGTCAGCCTGAGCCGCAGCCTTGATCGGGGAGTTCGGCGTCGACAATATTTCCGAGAGTGCGTCCGGGTCCGTCCCGCTGAAGGCCGTCTCCCAAAACGACGGACTCTGCCTCGCCGGATCGTGGAGGAAGCTGCCATTGACGGGGTTATGGGAACGACCGGACATTCATGACCTCGAAGACAATGCCCATCGGTGATAAGCGATTTGCGCAATCAATTCTCTTCATTTAGCGCCGTCGGATGAGGTTTCAGCCGTAGCGATTGATTGCGAGATCCCGAGCGTCGATCTCAGGCGTGCGGCCGCCGACCAGATCGCTGATCAACCGCGCCGAACCGGTGCTCATCGTCCAGCCGAGCGTACCGTGGCCGGTATTGAGGAAGAGGCCGATGATCTTTGTCGGACCGATGACCGGCGTGCCATCCGGCGTCATCGGGCGCAGGCCGGACCAGAAGGACGCTTTGGAAACATCGCCGCCGGGGAAAAGGTCGGTCACGGAATGCTCCAGCGTGCTGCGGCGGGCCAGGCCGAGATCGTTGGTATAGCCTGAGATTTCAGCCATGCCGCCGACCCGGATCCGGTCGCCGAGCCGGGTGATCGCAATCTTGTAAGTCTCGTCCATGACGGTCGATTCCGGTGCGCGCGACGCGTCAGTGATCGGGATAGTGAGCGAGTAACCCTTGACGGGATAGACCGGCAGGCTGATGCCGAAGGGCTTGAGCAGCAGCGGCGAATAGCTGCCGAGCGCAACCACCACCGCATCCGCACTCATCCGTTCACGATCGGTGATAACGCCGCGCACGCGGCCGGCCTCGACATCCAGTGCTTTGATCGTCGTCCCGTAAACGAATCGGACACCAAGCGCTTCGGCCTTCGCGGCCAGCGCATTGGTGAATTTGAAGCAGTCACCGGTCTCGTCCTTCGGCGTCAGCAGGCCGCCGACGATCTTGTCGCGCACGTGCTTCAATGCCGGTTCGAAGCGGATGCAGCCGTCCCGGTCCAGCACTTCATAGGGAATGCCGTCGGCGGCCAGCGCCTTGACATCCTTTGCCGAGGCATCAAGCTGCTGCTGCGTGCGGAACAGTTGCAGGGTTCCCTGCATGCGTTCGTCATAGGCGATGCCGGTTTCTGCGCGAAGCTCGGCCAGCGCGATGCGGCTGTAATCTGCAAGGCGCAGCATGCGGCTCTTGTTGATTGCATAGCGCTCGGAGGTGCAGTTCGACAACATCCTTGCCATCCAGGAGAGCATGGCCATGTCGAGTTTCGGGCGCAGGACGAGCGGCGCATGTTTCATGAACAGCCACTTGATGGCTTTGGCAGGAATGCCGGGCGCTGCCCATGGCGAGCAATAGCCGAAAGAGACTTCGCCGGCATTGGCAAAGCTCGTCTCCAGCGCCGGACCTTTCTGCCGGTCGACGACCGTGACCTCATGGCCTGATTTAGCCAACTGATAAGCGGATGTGATGCCGACAATGCCGGCCCCCAGAACGATGACTTTCATGATCTTCCCAATGATGCAGCCGGCGGGCTCTCAGCGATATTGCCTGTGATAACGATCGCCCAGACCGGTTAGGATTTCGTAAGATACAGTGCCGGCGTCGCCGGCGATGTCCTCGAGCGTCTGGCTGGGGCCGAGCACTTCGACAAGGCTGCCGAGGCTCAGCGCGCCTTCCGGCAATGCCGATATGTCGACGGTCGTACTGTCCATCGACACGCGGCCGACGATTGGCAGGCGGATACCGTTGAAATAGACGGCGCCGCGATCGCTGAGGCTGCGCGGCAGGCCGTCGGCGTAGCCCGCGGCAATGGTGGCGAGACGCATTTCCCCTCGCGTGACATGCGCGCCTCCGTAACCGACTTTCGCGCCGGATGGTACAGTGCGCGTCTGCACGACGGCGACATCAAGGTTGACGACCGGTTCCATCGGGTTCTCGACGCTGGAGTTCGGAGCGCCGCCATAAAGGGCGATGCCGGGGCGAGCGAGCACGTCGTGACAGGCCCGGCCCAGGAACACGCCGCCGGAATTGGCGAAGGAGATATCGTAGCCGGGAAATTCGTCGGCAATGCGCGACATTTCGGCAAATTGCTCGCCGTTCTGCTCGCTCCCCACGTCGTCGGCTGAAGCCAGATGGCTCATGATGAACAGGATTTCGACGTTGCTGGCTTCGCCAAGGGCCACCGCCAACTCGGTTCGCTCCTCCTCGGGAAAACCGAGCCGCGACATGCCGGTGTCGAATTGCAGCACGGCAGGCAGGCAGCGCTTCAGCATGCGCGCTGCCGTCGCCCATTGCCGCCACTGGGCCAGCGAGTTGAGAACCGGGACGATGCCCATCTCGGCGCAGGCGATCTCGTTGCCCGGCTGCAAGCCGTTCAGCACGAAAATCTGAGCGTCGCGCGCAAGGGCCGGCCGCAACCTGACGGCCTCGACGAACTGGGCGACGAAGAAATGCCTGCAGCCGTGATCATAGAGTGTTTGGGCGACCCGTTCGGCGCCGAGGCCGTAGGCGTCGGCCTTGACAACGGCCCCCGAGCGAACCGGCGCCAGCACCGATACGAGCTTACGGTAGTTACGGCCGAGCGCTGCCAGATCGATTGTCAGATAGCCCGTCGCACCCTGCATGGCCGGGACGGTGCGGGTGCGGGAAACCAAAATGTCGCTATCCATATCGACCCCTTATCCATTTGCCACCCGGAGTCTATGAAATAATGAGCGAAATTGCTCATCATTTCGTCGCATGATCTTGCACAATTTATCTATTATCCGCATAATCAGCGAAAAATTGGAATGAACAATCATGTCCGCCCTCGACGCTACCGATCGCAATATTCTGAGACTGCTGCGCCTCGATGCCCGCATGAGCAATGCCAGGCTCGCAGCAGAGATCGGCCTTTCTCCATCGGCCTGCCTCCGGCGCATCAAGATCATGGAAAAATCAGCCGTGATCCGCGGCTATACGGCGCTGGTGGACACCGGCAATGCGGATGAGATGATCGCCGTGATCATCAACATCACCCTCGAACGGCAGACGGAGGACCATCTCGACCGCTTCGAGGCGGCGGTCCGCCGGCATCCTGAGATCCGCGAATGCTTTCTGATGACGGGCGGTTCCGACTATCTCCTGCGCGTGGAGGTCGCCAGTCCGGGCGAATTCGAGCGGATCCACAAGGAAATACTATCGACCCTGCCGGGCGTTCTCAGAATTCATTCCAGTTTCTCGATCCGCAATGTTCTGGCGACGCGCACGAGGGGCAGGCGGTGAATCACACCGCGCTGGTCGAAATGCACAACGCACCTCCCTCTCCTTATTACTCAACGGTTTCAGGCGGAAGAGGAATAGCGGCCACCGTGCCTTTCCCGGTATGCGTGTTCTCGACAGCCGGCATGACCCAATTTATCGTATCCCATAGAAGTCGACCCGATTGACGCCGCAATTCGGCAAGGGCACCGACCTTCACCGCAAACGTGGCGCGCCCATTCAAAGGCATGAGCCTTGTCGGAACAATCGGCCGCATCATCGGTTCGGGAGAGCGCTTAACCGGGGAGGCTTTCATGCGTGCGGCTCTGATTGCTGCCATATTCTCGCTGTCGTGCCTGCCTGACACCGCAAAGGCGTCGGAGACAGGGTTTTTGCGATCCTTGGCAGGCGATTGGCACGGGACCGGGATGGTGCTCACCAAGATCGGCGGCACAAACCTCAATGTCTCCTGTTCGCTCCGATCCGACGCCAGTGAATCCGCTGTGTCGATGAACGGGAAATGTCGCGGCCTTGCGGTTTTCACAAGAGCTTTCTCGGCCAATGTAAAGGTATTGGGACAGCGTTACACCGGCAGCTACATCGGACCATCGGGACAGCCATCCAAACTGGTGGGCAGCAGGCAGGGCGACGCGCTCAATCTTCGCGTGACCTGGGCTCGCGTGGTCAATGGCGACCGGAACGCAATATTGATGATCGAAAAAATCGGACAGGATAGGCTCCGACTGCAGACGGTCGATCGAGACCCGGCGTCAGGCCAATCCGTAGTAACGAGCCGCATCGATCTGCAACGTCCTACTTCAGCGGGAAGATAGGGAGGCAGTCGGGAGTATTGGCGTGGTCAGCTTCAACCCGCTCATGCTTCCCGGCATATCTGCTCGACTGATATCCCTGTCTGGACTTTACCTTCCGCCTCCAGGTCCCCCGGTTGAGAAGACAACTTCGAAGACGAGCCCTTCGGGCCTGTAGTCCGACCTGGATTGCGCCCGCGCCTTGGAGGAAAAGGCCCGCTCTATAAGGACGGAGCCGAAGCCTCTTTTCGTCGGCATCGACACCGCCGGGCCGCCGGTTTCCGTCCAGACGAGAAGGACGCGCCCATCATCGTGCCTCCACTCGATGGCCACGGTTCCCTGCTCGCCTCCGAGGCTCCCGTACTTCGTCGCATTGGTCGCCAACTCGTGGAGCACGAGTGAAAGCGGCAGGGCGATGTCGGCGGGAAGAACCACGTCGGGGCCAGCCAGACGAATGCGTTCCTCCGAGGCAACGTGCGCCCGCAAGGCGGCGGAGATGATCTCCCGGATGGGCGCGGCCGATCCCTCCCGCGACAGGATCAGATCATATGTGCCGGCAAGCGCCGCCAGCCTTTCGGCAAAGGCGTTGTAGCTTTCCGGATTGGCGCGCGAGAAGGTCTGCCGGGCGATCGCCTGAACGAGGGTGAAGCCATTCTTGACCCGGTGCGCCATTTCGCGGACGAGCAGAGTTCGCTCCTCCTCGGCCTGCTCGTTCTGGCGTCTGCGCTCGTCGAGTTCGTCGAGCAGCCGATCGAAGGTAGCGCCGACGACTTCCAGCTCGTCCGGCCCCGTCATGCCGGTGCGCGCCGTCGTCTGGCCGCTGCGCCACTTCTCCATCACCTCTGCTATCCTGGAGATCGGCAGGAGGATGAAGCGGTTGCCGATGAAGATCGCGGCGAGGAAGGCGAAAAGCGCGCCGCCGATGATGGCGAGCGTATTCATCAGCGTCGCCCGGTTGATCGGCGCAAAAGCCTCCGGTTTCGAGAAGCCGGCACTGACATAGAGGGGACTGGCAGGCAGGGCTATCGGGCGATAGCCGAGAACGCTCGTTGTTCCATCCTTGCCTGTAATCTCGACCACGTCGGGCTGCTCGGCATGGACCAGGCGCTGGTATTCCTCGGATATGACAGTGCCGACGAACTGCTCCGGAAGGGGAACGTGCGCGACAACGGTTCCCTTGCCGTCGGCTATGGTCACCTCGTTACCGGGCGCGACGCCACGCTCGGTGATGCGGTTCTGCAGCCAGTCCACCCGGATCCCGCTGACGATGACGGCCTTGACGGTCTCGCCTTCCATCAAAGGCATCGCAAGCGGCAGGACGGGGCGGTCGGTTAGGCGGCTCTGCGTGTAGGTCCCGACGGAAAAGTCTTTGGTTTCCAGCGTCTGCTGGAAGTAATCGCGATCGGAGAATACCACGCCGTCCGGAAAGGCCATGCTGCCGCAGACGGGCCGTCCATCAAGGCCGACGACGAAGATGGTGCGAATGTTCGGAATGCTTTCGGCGACCGACTTGAGCGCCTCGTTGCAAGCCTGGACATCGAGGTGGCGGACCGAAGGCATGGCGGACACGGACACCAGAAGGGCGTGCAGCCCCTCCACGATCCGTTCTACTTCCGAGGATGCTTGTCTGGCCGCCTCCGCCGCGGATGCGCGCATCTCTTCGTTGCGCTGATTGCGAAGCGCGACTTCGTTGTAGGCGAGCATCGCAACCACCGGCGCGAGCGCCGCGACCGCAACTGCAACCAGCTTGAGTCTCATCCTGTTCCCTCTCGGACAAGGGTTCGTAGCACGATCTGGCCCAGATCACGCGGGCTAACTTGTTTACAAAATATCAACGCACGAATCCGGCCGTCGGCGCGCAAGCCTTGCCGACCTTTCGATCGCGGCTAGATAATCCAAGGATGATTGATGCCAAAAGCATGCCTTCCGAAGGTTCTGCAGCCGGGTCTTGCTCGTCGCGGCCGCTGACTGGCGCGATGGCGGATGAGGTCGAACGTCTTTTGTCCGGCCGAACCCGTGATATCAGGCTGTCAGGAGATCTGCGCCGCCGATTCGACGAAAAGTCATGGCGGCAGACGGCGAAGGTCATCCGTTCCTGGATGATCTGGGTGGCATTCGTCGATGTTCTGACGCTGGCGCTGAACGCTATTCTGCTTCCTCACCCAGTCGTCCTGTCGATGGTCGCTCCCGCCTGCCTTTTGCCGCCGGCGGCAGTATTTACGGCGATCGTTTGGAGCAAGCCGCGCGCCGCAACGGTTCAGCGAGCGTCGCTGCTTGCGGGAATGTCTCTCATTCTTCTCTCGGTGGCACTCGTCGGCGTTTTTGCCGGAGGGGAGTTTTACGAACGGCATTTGAACATCATGCTGTTCGTCGCAACGAGTGCAATCACCATCTTCAGCGTGCCGCTGGCGTGGACAATCGCGATCGCCTGTTATGCCGTCTGCCTTTATTTTATCCTTCAATGGCATAACCCGATCTTGGAAGCGGGCAGCGTCGTCGCCGCGACGCTGTTCTTTTCCTGCGGTATTATCGCGACCGTGGTTGCCCGGCGGACGATGAACATCCTGGCGCAAAAGACATTTCTGCTGGATTGCAGGGATCGGCGCCGGGTCGCGGAGCTTGCCGATGCAAATGCAAGGTTGGAGCGGCTGGCCAGAACCGATCCGCTGACGGGAATTGCCAATCGCCGCTGGATGATGGAAACGCTCGAGGGTCTGTGGCGCGACGGTCGTGAAACCGGCGTCGTCGCAGCCATGCTCATGTGCGACATTGATCACTTCAAGGCGCTCAATGATAAGCTCGGCCATGGCGAGGGCGACCGCTGCCTCGTCAAGGTTGCCGGCATCATCCAGAGCTGCGTGCGAGCCGATCGCGACCTCGTCTCGCGCCATGGCGGCGAGGAATTTTTAATCGTGCTTCCGGATGCCGAAGAAGAAGAGGCAGTCGGGGTTGCAAAGCGAATACGCGAGAGCGTGGAAGCCGCCGCCCTTCCAAACCCCTCCTCCGGTGTCGGCCCTTCCGTGACGCTCAGCGTCGGAGTAGCCTTGAAATCGGCTCTCGATACCGACATTTCACTGACCAACCTCCAGCACCAGGCCGACATGGCGCTTTATCGCGCTAAGGAGGCGGGACGCAACCAGGTCTGCGTCTTTCGTCGGCCGCAACAGGCTGCGCTATCCGCCGCCGAGCAGATCGCCGCCCGACGCTAGAACGGGAATCCCAGTGGCCAACGGCTGATCGACGTCATCGGATCACCAGGATTGCAACCATGGCGACTGCCGAGGCGAGGCCCGCGGCGTTGAGCCCGAACATCAGATATTCCGCCGCTTTTTGTCGGGGATGACCGGGCTCCACGTTTCCGAAGACGGCCGTCAACCCGCCTGCGATCCAGCTCGCCAATGTCAGGGCACCGAGAAGAAGCGCCCACTGCGTTGCTGTATCCATGTCCTGCTCCAATGCGGATACACGCCAGGCAGGGAAATGCTGCTGCGCGGGTTGATCGGTAACACGCGGGGTCCGTTTTTGTTTCCCGGCGGTAACGCACTTTGTTGTGAGCACCCTTAGGCAGCAGGCTTGAGAGATTGAGCGACGAAGACTTGACGTCCACCTAATGTCTACATAATGTCTTCAAAAGAAATTATATAGACGAGCAACATTATGAATGCCATCGCCGCCCCGGACCGTAAATCCAGCCTCGAACTCGCCTTGCGCAGACGCATCCTGACGATGGAACTGCCTCCCGGTGCGGTGCTTGATGAAGTGGCCCTGAGCGAAGAGTTCGGGCTGTCGCGACCGCCGGTGCGCGAGCTGATGCGGCAGATGGCTGGCGAAGGTTATATCGAGCTTGAGACGAACCGCGCCGCGCGCGTCAGCTCGATGAGCTACCACTCCCTGCGCGACTTCTTCCTGCTTGCGCCGATGATCTACATTACCGCCAACAAGCTTGCGGCGGAAAACCGGACGAAAGCAGAACTCGAGATTCTCAAAAACACACAGCGCGCCTTCCGCAAGGCGGTCGACGACTGCGATGTCGAGGGCCGGGTGTTCTTCAATGACCAGTTCCACCGGCAAGTCGGCGAGATGGCTCACAATGTCTACGTGGTCCCAAGCCTGCGCCGCCTGCAGATCGACCATGCTCGCATCGGAAAGATCTTCTACAAGCATCCAAATACGCCACGCATGCAGGAAGAACTCGAACTGGCGACGGATCAGCACGACGAGATGATCGAGGCCATTGAGCGGCGCGACGCCGAAGCCTCCGGGGAATTGGCGCGGCTTCACCTCGAACTGTCCCGGCGGAACATGGCCATGTACGCGGCCCCTGAGGGAATGGAAGCGCCGACCCTCTAGGCCGACTAAGATCAATACACGCAGCTCAAGACAACCTAGCTCGAACTTTCGGCCTAACGCAACGGGATTTCACTCCATGACAGCCTTTCCGTTTCCAGGACTCAATCTCGCAATCACCACCCCGTTCGACGATGCCGGTCGCATCGACTACGGGCGGCTCGAAGTCAATGTCGAGCGCTATCTCGCGGCCGGGGTCCGCAGCTTTCTGTTCAGCTCCGGGACCGGAATGCACGTCTATCTCTCCAAGCAAGAATCCGAGGAACTGATCGCCCGTGGCGTGAAACTCGTCAACGGCCGTGCGAAGGTGATTGCCCAGACCTCGGCGCTGCTGGTGGAAGACGTCGTGGAGCGGACCGCCCGGGCGCGTGATGCCGGGGCCGAAGGCGTCATGGTGCTTCCGCCCTTCTTCGAAGGGCCGACCGACGACCAGGGCATTCTCGATTTCTACGCCGAAGTTGCTAAGGCCGGCCTACCCGTCATTGGTTACAATGTGCCGCAGACGGTTGGCGTCGCGATCACGCCGGAACTCCTCAATAGGCTGAATGAAATTCCAGGCTTCTGCGCCGTCAAGGACAGCAGCGGAGACCTAGGGAAACAGGCGGCACTCATCCGCACCGGCCGTTTCGTCATGAACGGCGCTGACCCCCTCGTTCCCTATGCACTCTATGCCGGCTGCGACGGTTTGATCTGGGGCGGAGCGAACTTTGCGCCGCGCACTTCTGTCGCCCTCGTCGAGGCGGCAGCACAGTGCAAATGGGATGAGGTGCGCGCGCTCTGGAAAATCCTGGAGCCGTCGATGGGGCTGATCTGGGAAGGCGATTACGTGCAATCCGTCTATGTAGCCGCCGAGCTCATCGGCTACGGCGCCGGCGCGCCGAGAAAGCCGCTGCGGGCGCTCGATCCGGAAAAGCTTCCAGCCCTCCGGCGCTCCCTGGAAATGCTCATGGAGCGAGAAGCGATTTGACCGAGACCATGGCCGCCAAGAACATCTTCGTCGCATCGAAGTTTCCGAAACGCGCCGGCGTTTCTGGCTGGGTGGCCACACTTCCGCCACGCACGCCTCGACCCGCATTGGGCGAAGCGATCAGCGTCGACGTCGCGATCATCGGTGGTGGTTTTGCCGGCCTATCCGCGGCCCACCGGATCTCGCGGCTCGACCCGGCCGCCCGGGTGGCCGTTCTCGAAGCCGGCATTGTCGGCGAGGGACCGGCGGGAGCCAATTCGGGCTTCATCATCGACCTTCCGCACGAGGTTTCCTCGGCCGATTTCAGCGGCGAGTCCGAAGGCAAGTTCCGCGACTCCGTGCTCTTGCAGCGTTCGGCGATCGCTTTGGCGACTGAGCTGGCCGCTGAGAACGGCTGGGGAAAGGCGCTGTTCGATCCGTGCGGCCGCTACAGCGTCGCGATGAGCACGGAAGGCGATAAGCATCTCGAGACCTATTCGATGCAGCTTTCCAGGATGGGCGAAGCGCATCGCCTGCTGAAGGCAGCGGAAATCGAAGCAGTGACGGGTTCGAAGGCCTTCACATCAGGTCTATTCTCGCCGGGCACGATCATCATCCAGCCGGCCGCCTATATCGGAGCGGTGGCCGATTGTCTGAAGGAGCCGGTGAAGCTTTTCGAGCAGACGCCGGCTCTCTCCTTCGAGCGCTCCGGCGACGGCTGGCTGGTGAAGACACCAAAGGGAAGCGTGCAGGCGGGGAAGATCATCCTGGCCAATAATGGCCATGCGGAGAGCTTCGGCTTCTTCCGCGGGCGCCTGCTCCATGTCTTCACCTACGCATCTCTGACGGAGGAATTCGATCCGGCAAGGCTCGGCGGCGACCGGAAATGGGCGGCGACTCCGGCGCTGCCGATGGGAACGACCGTTCGGCGCATCAACACCGACGGCGGCGACCGGATCCTGGTGCGCTCGCGCTACAGCTACAATCCGAGCATCGAAATCAGCAATGCCGCCATCCAGAGCGCCGGCCGCCTGCACGACGGCAAATTCTCCCACCGTTTCCCGACGCTTGCCGGCGTCGGCATGCAGTATCGCTGGGCAGGCGCGATGGCGCTGACACGCAACCATGTACCGGCCTTCGGGGAAATCGAACGGGGTGTTTTCGCAGCCTGCGGCTGCAACGGCCTCGGGGCGTCGAACTCGACCGCCGCCGGCATCGCCGCGGCCGAACGCGTGCTTGGGCATCAATCTGAACTCGGTCGCGTCTTTAGCCGACTGGCCGAACCGGTTTCGCTGCCGCCGCGGCCGCTGACGACGATCGGCGCCAGGGTTCATCTGGCCTATCGCGAATGGCGTGCGGGAGCGGAATGACAGCGTGCCGGCGCCACACCGCTAAAACGTAAGCTGTACCTTACAGGCGGCACTGCGGTCACCAGCAAGAACGAAAGCTGCCATGGCCTGTTCGAGCGGCAGGCTGTGGCTGATGATCGGCCGTATGTCGATCGTGCGGCTCGCGATCAGGTCGACCGCGGTGGCGAATTCCTCGTGGAAGCGCTGCGTGCCGTGGATGTGAAGCTCCTTGCCGACAATGGCATTGAGAGGAATCGGAATCTCTCCCGTTACGCCGACCTGCACGATCGTGCCGCGCGGCCTGATGGCGGCGATGGCGCTGCGGATCGCCGGGGCGGCGGCGGAGCATTCGAAAACGAGATCGAAATAGCCCTTCCCCGCCTCGAATTCCCCAAGCGCTGCGGCATCCCGGGAAACGTTGATCGTCCGGCTGGCACCCATCGCCTTGGCCCTCTCCAGCGCCGCGTCCGCCAGATCGGTCACCACGATCTCGGCTGCACCGTGATAAGCGGCAACGGCAACCATCAAGGCGCCGATCGGGCCGGCTCCGGTGACGAGGACACGTTTGCCGGTGATATTGCCGGCGCGCGATGCCGCGTGCAGGCAGACCGAGAGGGGCTCGCTGCAGGCCGCTTCCGCGGCGGTCGTCGCGGCCCCCACGTCGAAGCACTGCCTGGCCGGCACCACCAGCCACTCGCGGAACATGCCCTGCTCATGCGGCAATCGCATCGCGCTACCCATGAAGCGCATTTCAAGGCAGTGGATCGGCAAGCCCTGCTGGCAATACTCGCAATGTCCGCAAGGCTGGCTCGGATTGACCGCCACCAGCGTGCCGGCCTTGAGATCGACGCCCTCGCCTGCCTGGCTCACGGTTCCCGAGGCCTCGTGGCCCGGTATGATCGGCTCGCGAACCCTGACAGGTCCGAAGCCGCCATCCTGATAATAATGCAGATCGGAGCCGCAGATGCCTGCGGCGGCCATTTTGAGAAGCACCTCGCCTGAACCAGGGACCGGAACGGTGTCGGTTTCTATCCTGAGATCGCCCTTTTGGTAAAGCCGTGCCAGACGTGTCTGCATTGTATCCCTCCTATCTCAGCAGCCCGAGCTGCTCCGGCAGCCAAAGCGATACCGAGGGCACGAAGGTGATCAGGATCAGCGCCAGGAAAAGCGGCACCAGCCAGGGCAGGATTGCCATCGTCGTGCGTTCGACCGAGAGTTTCGCGACCCTCGACAGCACGAAAAGCACCATGCCGAGCGGCGGGTGTAGCAGGCCGATCATCAGGTTCAGCGTCATGATCAGGCCGAATTGAACCGGATCGATGTCGAACTTCGCGACGATCGGCAGCAGGATCGGCACGAGGATTGTGATCGCCGCGATCGTATCCAGGAAGCAGCCGACGAAGAGCATCAGCAGGTTCACGAGGATCAGGAACACCCATTTATTGTCGGTGATCGACAGGATCGCATCGGACAACAGTGCTGCGGCCTGGCTCACCGTCAGCAGCCATGCGAAGACCGAGGCCGCGGTAACGATGAAGAGAACGGATGCCGTCGTCTCGATCGTATCGAAGCTTGCCTTGGCAAGCGTCGAGAACGTCATCGTGCGGTAGCGCACAAGGCCGAGAAATAACGACCAGAGGACGGCTGCGACGGCGGCCTCCGTCGGCGTGAACCAGCCCATCGTCATGCCGCCGATCAGAATGACCGGGGTCATCAGCGCCATGACGGCGGAAAAGCGGAAATGCCAGTCGAGCGCCAGAAGCACGAGAAGAGCAATGCCCGCCGCCGCGTTCATCGATAGCCCGGCGCGCATCATCAAATAGATTGTTACAGGCACCAGCAGGACGACGACGATTTCCATTCCGGCCGACAGCAGCTCGCGCATATCAAACGGCGCGTCCGAGCCCCATCGCTTCCAATAGGCAAAGGCGGCGACGGTGATCATCATCAGCAACGTCATGACAATGCCGGGCAGGATGCCGGCCATGAAAAGTGCGCCGATCGAGACGTTCGCCATCATGCCGTAAATCACGAAAGGCAGCGACGGCGGGAAGATCGGCCCGAGCGTTGCCGACGCCGCCGTCACGCCAACCGCGGCCTCGACCGGATAGCCGTGGTCCTTCATCGCCTTGATCTCGATCGTGCCGATACCGGCCGCATCGGCAAGTGCGGTGCCCGACATGCCGGAGAAGATGACGGAACCAATGATATTGACCTGCGCCAGCCCGCCCTTCATCCAACCGACGAGCGCAACCGCAAAGGAATAGATGCGGCCTGTGACACCCGCCGAATTCATCAGGTTGCCCGCCAGAATGAAGAACGGCACGGCGAGGAGGGGGAAGCTTTCGACACCGGCGATCATGCGCTGGGCGACGATGATGTCGGGGGCAACGCCGTAGAGAACGATGTAAAGCACGGACGCGACAGCCATCGAGATTGCGACGGGCACCCCGATCAGCATCAGCACCAGAAACGAGCCAAGAAGCAGCAGCATCGGATCAATCCTCGACGGTCTGGAATTCTTCCGGGCGCTCCAGAACGGAGTAGCCGCGGCGCATATTGGCGATGAAGACGATGACCGCGCGGATCAGCATCAGCACGAAGGCGACGAGAACGGAGTAGAAGACGATGTTGCGCGGCAGCTCGACGGTGACCATCTGCTCGTCGGCGACGATATCGACATAGCGCCACATCAGGTGGCAGCCATAGGCGAAAAAGCCGATGCGAACGATGTCGACGACGGTCGCCAGCACGCGGGCAAGGCCTGCCGGCATATAGTGATAGAACACGTCCACCTGGATATGCCGCGAGGTGCGCACGCACATGACGGCGCCCAGAAAGACGACGCCGATCAGGCAGTTGATCGCGATCTCCTCGGTCCATGCATAGCTGTCGTTCAGCACATAGCGCGTGAAGAACTGCAGGAAGACACAACCCGCCATCAGCCAGAAGACCATTAGCGTGATCCAGTCTTCGATGGCGTAGTCCGACATGTTTGCGGTCGGCGCGTGGCCTTCGAATTCGTGACCGATTTCCTCGGCCGTGATTTGCGTGTGTATTTCTTGCGACATGATCGGCCTTGTTCCGGTTGGGGAAGAAGGGCGCGGCGGCTAACGCCGCGCCCTGGCTTTACTGGATCGCGCGGATTGCTTCCCAATCGGCTTTCTCGTAGCCGAAGTCCTCGAACTTGACCTTTTCCATCACGGCCTTCTCGAAATCGCCCTTATCGACCTCGGCAACGTTCAGCCCCTTTTCCCTAAAGGTCGCAATCAGGCTGTTTTCCTTGCCGGCGATCGTCTTGCTCGTGCGCTCGGCGGCTTCCTGCATGACGTCGCCGAAGATCTTTTTGTCTTCGTCGGACAGGCTCGCCCACCGCGTCTTCGAGATCACGGTGTTGAGGTGATCGACGATGTGTCCGGTGAGGATGATGTTCTTCTGGACTTCGTAGAACTTCTTCGCCTCGATTGTCGTCAGCGGGTTTTCCTGTGCCTCGACCGTGCCGTTCTGCAAAGCGAGATAGACTTCGGCAAAAGCGATCGGCGTGGTGTTGGCGCCGCAGGCCCGCGGCATGGCGAGATAGGCCGGAACGTCGGGCACCCGGATCTTCAATCCCTGCATATCGGCGCATTTGGCGATCGGCTTGTTCGCAGTTGTGTGGCGCGTGCCGTAATAGCTGACGGCGGCAATGTGGTTGCCGGTTTTATCCTCATAGCCTTTGGCAAGGCGTTTGAAGACATCGCTCTTGGTGTAGGCGATCAAATGATCGGGACCGCGAAAAATATAGGGGAAGTAGGTGACGCCGATCGGCTTGTAGTCGCGTGCGGCAAAGCTCGATCCCGAGATGATGATGTCGACCGTGCCGAGCTTGAGGCCCTGGTTGATATCGGCTTCCTTGCCGAGCTGCGAGGCCGGATAAACCTCGATCTTGTAGCGCCCGTCGGTTCGCTTGTTGATCTCTTCCGCGGCCCAAACGGAATCCGTGTGGAAGGGCTCGGACGTTTCATAGACATGCGCCCATTTCAGCACTGTCTCAGCATGCGCGACCGCCGTCGTCGCCATGATCGCGGCTGCGGTGCAAAGTATCGTTGTCAGTCTGCTCTTCATCGCTCTCTCCTCCGGGCTCAGTTAAGTCTCAAGTCTTGGTCGTTCCTTTCGCAGGCCGCTTGCTGCGGCCGCGCTGCTCCTCTCCCGAAAGCTCCTCCCCGAAGCTCTCGGAAAACCTCTTCTGCGACATGGTGAGATGGGCGCGCATGGCCGCCTTGGCGCCTGCGGCATCGCCGGCGGCGATCGCGTCGCGAATGGTCCGATGTTCGTCGACGGCGCTGCGCCATGTTCCCGGCCCCTCGAAGTGGCTGGCGAGCTTGGCGAAATAAGGCGTCATCCGCATGTCGAACATCTCGCCGGTTACCCGGATCAGCGTCGCATTGCCGACGATCGCGGCAATGCCGGTGTGGAAAGCGCGATCGGCGGCAAGCACCGTGCTCGCATCATTGACGCCGCCGCTCATACGCGTCAGCGCTTCATCGAGCAGGGCGATATCGTCCGGCTTGGCGCAGCCTGCAGCTTCCTCGGCAATCGCGCATTCGATGATGGCGCGCGCCTGCAGCAGCTCGAAAGGCCCCTCCACCGGCTCGCGCTCGCTCCCCGCCACAGTCGCGGCATGCTGGCGCACCACATAGATGCCGGATCCCATACGGATGTTGACGAGGCCTTCGACCTCCAGGACGATCAGCGCTTCGCGGACGGTCGGGCGTGACACCGACAGCTGTTCCGCCAGGTCACGTTCGGCCGGCAACCGCTGACCGACGGCAAGCTCGCCGCTTACGATCATCAATCGAATCTGATCGGCCACCTGCCTATAGAGGCGGCGTGATTCAACAGGCGAAAACATCTTGGGCCTCCTCGGCGCGCTTCTCCTCAAGCACGCATCTGGTCAACTGGCCTGACCAATTGGCGCATAGGTATCATCGCTGGGGTTGTGCGTCAATCCGTCGCATAAACGTTAAACAGGAAAACCACAGATGGGAACCTTCATGATTTCCAAGGGTCGCGGGCTATAGGGAGAATGCGACGATCGAACAGGATCTGCCGGGGAAGTGACGCCAGACAGGCCGACTATCTGGGAGATGATCGGCCAATGGCGGATAGTGGGGCGATGGCTGATCCCGTCCTCTTGTACCAGGAACGTCATGGCGGCTTCGAGCGACGCTCGCAGATCATTGCCACACCCCGGGTGGAATAGATGGGAGGCTCGCCTCGGTTTCAGAGCCCTACCGAGGAGCTATATCCCGGCATACCATTCGTAGCCGCGATCCTCCCAGAATCCGCCATTGCCGCCGTAAAGCCGACCGAGATCCGCGACCGCTTCGATGCGGGTCAGATACTTCGCCTGCTTGTAACCGAGCTGCCGCTCGACTCTGAGCCTCAGCGGCGCTCCATGCGCCACTTCCAGGTCGCGGCCGTTCATCGAATAAGCAAGGATCGTCTGCGGGTGGAAGGCATCGACCAGATCGATACTCTCATAATACCAGCCGGTGCCATCAAGCGACTTTTCGTATTCGTCGGCGCAGTGGAACACGATATAGCGCGCCTCGGGCTTCAGCCCGACCGATTGCAGCAAGGCGCCAAGCGGCAGACCAGTCCATTTGCCGATCGCACTCCAGCCTTCGACGCAGTCGTGGCGGGTGATCTGGGTGTGCGACGGCATCGCCTTCAACTGGGCGAGCGACAGCTGAGCCGGTTTTTCCACCAGTCCGCCGATATCAAGTCTCCAGGTCGAAAACTGCTGGCTCATCCAGTCGAGATATTGCGGGTTGTCAGGCATGCTGGTGCCGTTCGAGCGAAAGACCGGCGAGAGATCCGCCTCGCTGAATTCACGCGCCAGCGCGTTGTCGCCTTGCAGGAAGCGCTGCGCCTTCATGCTGAACCCCTCAGCGATCTTCAGGACCGATTTCGTCCGGTCGCTTTCGACCAATGCGTCGCAGCCGCTCAATCCCAGCGCGGAGGCAGTCAGGGTCGAACCGATCAGGAAGCGGCGGCGGGTGATGAGGCGGCTCATTGTTCATCTCCCTGTTCGATGGCGAAATAACCGGTGATCATCGAACGCAGATTGTTGAAGACACCCGACAGGATCACCATGGCGACATGCACCAAGACGAAGGCGACGAGCGAGAAGGCAGTGAGAAAATGCAGTGTGCGGGCCGATTGCCGCCCACCGAAGATATCGAGCAGCCAGGGCGCCACGGCATCGAAGCCCGGCGACATGGTCAACCCCGTCGCAACCATCAACGGCAGCAACAGGAAGATCACCAGGAGATAGGTCAGCTTCTGTAGCGTGTTGTAGTGGCGTGCCTCGGCTCCTTTGGGAAAGCGCAGCCGGGCATGGTTGACGACCTCATGGCCGAGATGCGTGAGTGTCAGCTCCGCGCCGGCCGGGGCGAGATCCCGGCGGAAATGCCGGCTGACCAAACCATAGGCGAGATAGACGAGACCGTTGAGGACGAACAACCAGGCAAAAAAGAAATGCCAGTGCCGACCGGTCGACAGATCCTGATAGCTTGGAAGGGTAAGCCAGCTTGGAAAACCCCTCGCTGTCGCCTCGCCGTCGACATTCGAAAGACCGAGCATGCCTGTCGTATCGAAGGTGAACGAACCGACATGCGTCAGCCCCTTCACCTGACTGCCGTCTTCGGTAGCTTCCATGGAGATGAAGGACGGGTCGTTGTCGGCGCCATACTGGCCCCAATAGAGCGCCGGATGTGCATTGAATATCTGCAGGCCGCTGAACAGCAGCACCGTGAGGCACAGCACGTTCACCCAATGCGACAGGCGCACAGTAAGGCTGTGGCGGTAGATGAGCGTGCGGCCGGTTTGCGTGCCGGCATCGATCGTCGCCATGACTGTTCTCCGGATGAATGGACATTTCGGGACAAGAAGACGCGGCCGCCTACAAATACATAATTCAAAATGCGACAGCGTCCTTTGCGTCTCTAAAAAGACGCGCGGCGCTGTAGAAAGTTTCAGCAGCCGCGCAGATGCGAAACGCCTACTTCATCGCATCGCAGCTCTTCATCATGTCGGTCTTTTTCATCGCGTCCTTTTCCATGCCGGCCTTGTTCATGCAGTCCTTCTTGGTGCCCGACATCTTCATGGCATCCTTCGACATCTTGCCGCTCTCCATAGTGTCCTTCTTCATCGCATCGGTCTTCATGGCGTCCTCAGCCGATGCGACGCCTGCGAGAGAAAGACCGACGACGAAGGTGCAGGCTGCAAGGCTGGAAAAAAGCTTGGTCATGGAACTCTCCTGAAAATGGATTTTCGTGTCCGCTGGCGACGTGCCGATGGCTCACATTAAGCTATTCGAGAGAGCGTCGGAATGCGTTACAGCCTCACGTGCATGTGATAGAGCTGTGATGCCGTTACTTTTTTGATCTTCCCTGTAACCGATTGGCCGCTTCTAGCGAATGAACTCTCTGACAGCATGACAACCGCCCATTCGGAAGAAGCCCTGAAAGCATTGATGCTTCTGTCCCTTGACGGGGACGAGGCGGCGTATCGGCGTTTGCTGGCGGCTTTGCGCCTGCTGCTCGTCGGTTATTACAGCCGCAGGATGGCCGCGGCGACGAAAGCGGATATGGAAGACCTGGTCCAGGAGACATTGCTGGCACTGCATTCTCGCCGATCCACCTATGACCGAAGAAGACCGTTCACGGCCTGGTTCTTCTCGATCGCCCGCTACAAGCTGATCGACCATCATCGCGGCCGCGGCGGACGCAGGCTGGCAGAGACCGAGCTTGGCGAGGAAATCGAAAGCGACTTCAGCGAGGATAGCTTGACGGCCCGCATGGACGTCGAGCGGTTGCTCGACGGCTTGCCATTGAGACAACAGGAGCTGATCCGGCTGGTGAAATTGGAGGGCCAGTCGGTTGCCGACACCGCAAACCGCACCGGCCAGTCTGAATCGGCGGTCAAGGTCGGCATCCACCGGGCGCTCAAGGCGCTCGGAGAGAGATTGCGAGGCGCATCGTGACAAAGACGGACGACATCATCGAAAGCCTGGCAAGGGACCTGACGCCGGTGCCGCGCAATTCACTGTGGCAGCACTTTGCGCTCGGCATATTGCCGGCCCTCGGGCTCTCCCTGGTGCTGATGCTGACCATTCTCGGTCCGCGGGTCGATATGCCTGACGTGCTGATGCTGCCGGTCTTCTGGATCAAATCGGCCTATAATGCGCTGATTGCGGTAGCGGCCTTCCTCGCCGTCTATCGGCTCTCCCGACCCGACGGTTCCGAGGGCCGCTTTTTCGGTTGGCTTGCCGTGACCTTCGCCGCCATGGCAGCGGTGGCAGCCGTCCAACTCATCATGGCTCCGACCGAGACTTACCCGGTGCTGATCCTTGGCTCCTCGGCGCTCCATTGCCCGCTGCTGATCCTTGGCTTCGCGATACCTATTTATGCCGGCGCCGTCTGGGCACTGCGCCGTACGGCACCCTCGGATCTGCGGCTGACGGGCTTCGTCGCCGGTATCGCCGCGGGAGCAGCGGGCGCCTGGGTCTATTCCTGGTTCTGCACCGAAAACGGCATGCCCTTCGTGCTGATCTGGTATTCCCTCGGCATCCTGCTCACCGGCGCGCTCGGCGCTTTCACCGGCCCTCGCCTGCTGCGCTGGTAGATCCTTCCCGGCTGGAGATCAGCGATGTGCGAACGACACCTGATCCATTGCTTCATCCAATACGAAATCACCCGAATGCTTTCCCGGCTCTTCCATTGCATGGTCAATCTGAAATCAGGCAATTCCCAGAAATGGATACCGAGACGGCCGACTCTCGTTGGCGTCCCCAATTTCTCCTCCGCATCGGCCAGTGTGCTGGAGAAGCTCAAGTCCTTCCAGATCGGACCCTTATAGCTTTCGTACTCATCCTCATCCCCCCAGAAGGCGCAGTGCGTCAACAGGAACGGACCTTTGCCGTCATGACCTGCCACTGCGAATTTCTTCCAGAATTGATTAGAGTCCGGCCTTACGAAGGACGGACGAATGAAGAAGCAGAGATTTACAGAAGAGCAGATCATCGGTGTGCTGCGTGAGCAGGAGGCTGGCG
>NZ_JABDWE010000027.1:0-78932 GCF_019685125.1 Rhizobium sp. NZLR10
AATAAGCCGATATGGCCAGAAAACCCGCCTCAATCGGCCAAAATCCCACCGCACGACAGCCAGTCTGTAAAAAAATCAGACCCACAGCAAGCAACTGCGCCAACGCAGAGCGAATTTCAGCAGCCTGCTAGAGCCTTTCCTGGTTAGATTGAAGCATTCTGTTGGCTCAAACGGATTCGGATGGTCGACCGGCCGGCGCGCGTCGTAGCCAAGCGCTACGGCTAGTGGACCATTCCGCCTGGTTTCGTCCTGTTGGAAAATTGGTGGACGAGCATGATACCCTGCTCCAGGAGCAATTCGGCCGCCCGCAGATCGCGGGGCGCAAGCTTCCCCGATAGTCCCCGGATCGTATTGGCGATGCAGATGGAGTTGGCGACGAAGCGGGCGTCGCCCTCCCCTCCTGCCTCCTCAGCGGTTGCCTCAAGGGCGTCGGCGACGGTGTCGAGCAGGCTCGACCGTTCGACAAGCGTCATGTCGTTCAGGGTTTTCGAAATCTCGTTCATGATTGTCTCCTCGCGCGTGCCCAAGCCGGGTCGGAGCGCCGATTTTCTCGATTTGAGTCAGAGGGCTTTGACTGTCAGATGGAGATGGACGTCTGTAGAAACAACTCATAGCTGCTGCGCGCTTCACGCATGCGTGCGGCGAGCGGGGTGGCTCAATTCATCATTTCCCACCGATCATTCCTGATGCTTCAGGAGGTCGGCAAGCATCGGGCGCTGGCCTTTCAAAAGCTTTGTTCCCGCGTCGCCTAGGGAAAACCAACCCGCGCGGTCAACCTCCGGAAAGCTCTTTAGCTGGCCCGATTTCGGGGGCCATTCTATTTGAAATTCAGAGCTCCGTATGGCGTTCACGTCCAATGCCGGATTGGCTTCGATCGCCCACGCGACGACGATCTTGCCGCCAGGCTGCCGGTATTCGCCCAGCGGTGTGACTATGCCGTCGACTGCAACACCCAGTTCTTCGGCAGTCTCCCTCATTGCCGCCGCCAGTTCATCCTCTTCCGGCTCGACCAATCCCTTCGGGATCGACCAGGCAGCCTCGTCTTTCCCAGCCCAGAAGGGACCGCCTGGATGGACGAGGAGAACTTCGAGGTCATTGGACACGCGCCGATAAATCAGAAGTCCGGCGCTGCGGATTGCCATCGCGTTGTGCCCTTCCTGCTTTCATCATGAGGCCAGACATTCCTCGCAGATGCCGCAGCCGTCGTCGTCCATCCATCGACACCGGCGTTTACAGCAAAGGCAAATACGGCCATCGGACTGGTCTTTTGTGTCTTCCGGAGGAATGATCTCGATCGTCGTATCGAATTGAGTGTCAGCCACAAGTTCCACCATCTCGTCGCTCCATCAGTCTATTGGACATGAGATAGGAGCGACTCCCGATGTCGGCAAGTTCTCGACCAGCGGCGCAATGAAAGTTGCGCGCTTTCACCTTGAGGGCGTCCCGTGCCGCCGGAACCTGGCGATATCAGTTGCTTGCCGGAATACGGGCGATGACCTTTATCTCGAAGTCGAAGCCGGCGAGCCAGTTGACGCCGAGTGCGGTCCAATTCGGATAGGGCGGCTTGCTGAAAATCTGTTGTTTGACGGCCATGATGGTTGCGAACTGGTTTTCAGGATCCGTGTGGAAGGTGGTGACATCGACGATATCATCGACCGTGCAGCCGGCTGCGCTGAGCGTGGCCTTCAGGTTTTCAAAGGCCAGCCGGACCTGGCGTTCGAAATCGGGTTCGGCTGTTCCATCCGAACGGCTGCCGACCTGTCCGGACACGAACAGCAGATCACCGGATCGGATCGCGGCCGAATAGCCGTGCTGCTCGTAAAGAGCGTGCCTGTCGGCAGGAAAGATTGCTTCGCGTTCAGTCATTCTGGTCTCTCTTTCTTGTTGGCAACGACCGATCAGCGCGGCGTAACGCTTCACAGGCTCGCGCACTATTTGATATACGGTACGTATGTGTGATATCTCGCATACGCAGCGTATGTCAATCCTATATACGTTACGTATGTGAATTTGAGGGGTCGGATGGCGAAAACACGCAGCGAAACGATGCAGGAAAACCGCGCCAAGTTGATCGCGGCCGCGCGAAAGGCTTTTGCGGAAAAGGGGTACTCCGCCGCATCGATGGACGAACTGACCGCTGACGCCGGCCTGACACGGGGCGCGCTTTACCACAATTTTGGAGACAAGCGCGGGCTGCTGGCAGCGGTTGTCGATCAGATCGACATGGAAATGGCGGCGCGCGCCAAAGAGATCGGGGCTCTGGCGGGTAACGATTGGCGGGGCCTGCTCGCCGAGGGTGCGGCCTATATCCAGATGGCGCTCAATCCGGAAGTCCAACGCATCGTTCTGCTCGACGGACCTGCGGTGTTAGGCGATCCCTCGCAATGGCCGAGCCAGAACACTTGTCTGCAGGTGACCAAAAGCAACGTGGAGCGGCTGATCGCACGGGGCGTCCTCAAGCCGCTTGACGCAGAGGCGACGGCCCGGCTGCTGAGCGGCGCGGCTCTCAATGCTGCTCTCTGGATTGCTGCCAGCGAAAATCCGCAAAACGTGCTGCCGAAAGCGGTCGACGCCTTTCATGCCTTGGCGGCAGGTCTGCTTTTGCAGCGTTTGTGATCGTTCGCTGCAGGTCAGCGTGCAAGGCTGCCGGCGGCGGCGATGATCTCCGCCGCGGTCGGGAAGATGGAGAGGCTGTTCGGTCCGTCGAGCGCCTCGATTCGTGCCCAGCCGACGGTGCCGTTCGCATTGACCATGAAGTGCCCGACGAGTTGGGTAGCGTGATTCGCGAAGATCGCATGATCGGCTTCCGTAAGCTCGAAGCGGTCCTTGGCGTTGAGTATGGCGTTGGCTTCCATCGGGTGCCGCGGTTCCGGCAGTTCGCCGGTAGGGTTGATGCGTGCCGCCTGGAACTGCGCCATCCTCGCGCTATAGGGCCATTCGGGCTGCTCGCCACTCCCATCGGGCAGGAACCCGGCATGCGGCACACCGTAGGCCCGATGCGTGCGGCAGTCCGGGTCACATAGAAGCGTTACCGGCGTCGGCCGGTGGCGGAAATACAGGCGGGCACGTTCCACCGGCGTGTTGATAACGGCCACGGTCTCCACCCCGGCGGCACGCAGGGTCGGCTCTACGCCGGCAAGCTGTTCCAGCTGACGCCGGCAGAACGGGCAGTGGAGCCCGCGAAAGAAGCCGATCAGGAACGGGCGACCGCTCAAGTCGGCGAAAGAGACTGTTCCGTCGAAGTTGGCCGTGGCTAGTGCAAACCCGGGCGCGGCTTCTCCAGGTTGCAGCGGGCGTTTCTGGTCTCCCATGGAATAATTCCTTTATCGTATCGTCCAGATGGATGACCGACATTTAACTATACCACGTGTCGCAAGAAGGCCCAGTGCTCGACATTGAGACCGCCGAATGTGGTTCGGCATCCCATTTGCCGCTGTCACTCCTTCACCGCCCCGGTCATCGAGGACACGTAATAATCCACGAAGAACGAGTAGAGGATGACCACCGGGAGTGAGCCGAACAGGGCTCCCGCCATCAGCGCCCCCCATTCGAAGACATCGCCGCGCACCAGTTCGGTCAGCACGCCGACGGGAATAGTTTTATTCTCCGAGGACTGAATGAACGTAAGAGCATAGATGAATTCGTTCCAGGACAGTGTGAAGGCGAAGATCCCGGCCGAAATCAGCCCCGGCACGGCGAGCGGCAGGATGATCTTGGTGAGAATCTGCCACCGGTTGGCGCCGTCCACGAGCGCGCTTTCCTCCAGCTCGAAAGGGATCGAGCGGAAATAACCCATCAGCAGCCAGGTGCAGAAGGGAATGAGGAAGGTCGGATAGGTGAAGATCAGCGCCAGCCGGGAGTCGTAGATCCCGAGCTTGAAGACGATGAAGGCAAGCGGGATGAAGAGGATCGAGGGCGGCACGAGATAGGCGAGGAAGATCACCAGGCCGACCGAACGCGAACCGGTGAAGCGGACGCGCTCGATGGCATAGGCGCCCAAGACCGAAGCCACAAGCGAGAGAAAGGTGGAGCAGACCGCCACCAGCATCGTGTTCCACAGCCAGCCCGGATAGGATGTCTCGAGGAACAGGTATTTGATGTGCGCGAGCGTCGGTCCCACCACCCAGAACGGGCTGTAATTGTTGTAGTCGGTCAGCTGGTCGTTGGGTTTCACCGCGGTGACCGCCATCCAGTAGAACGGGAAGAGCAGGACGAAGACGAAGACGGCCATCGGCAGGTAGAGCATCACGATCCGCCGCGGCAGGCGGTTCAGATAGCTCATGCCTTCTGCGTTGTCGGTCACGACCTGATCGGCGGTGGTTAAATTTGTCGACATCGTCACTCTCCTAATCCTTGGCCTTAATCCTGGCCGCCCTGCTGCCATTTGCGCCGTTGCAGGCCGAAGAAGCTGAACATGATCGCGCCGAGCAGGAAGGGCACCATTGCAACCGCGATCGCCGCACCCTCGCCAAGCTGGCCGCCGGGAATGCCGCGCTGGAACGAGAGTGTCGCCATCAGATGCGTCGCGTTGACAGGGCCGCCCTTGGTCAACACGTAGATCAGCTGGAAATCGGTGAAGGTGAAAAGCACCGAGAAGGTCATCACGACGGCGATGATCGGCGTCAGCATCGGCAGCGTCACATAGCGGAAACGCTGCCAACTCGTGGCGCCGTCGAGGGAGGCTGCCTCCTGCAGCGAGGCTGGGATCGTCTGCAGCCCGGCAAGCAGCGAGATCGCCACGAAGGGAATGCCGCGCCAGACATTGGCGACGATGACGGATATGCGCGCATTGATCGGGTCGCCGAGGAAGTTGATCGGTCCGCTGATCAGCCCCAGCTTCATCAGCGACCAGGAGATGATCGAGAACTGCGCATCGTAGATCCACCAGAAGGCCAGCGCCGACAGCACCGTCGGCACCACCCAAGGAAGCAGGACTATGGCCCGGAAAAAGGATTTGTAGGGCAGGTGCTGGTTGAGCAGCATCGCCAGCCAGAGGCCGAGCGCGAATTTCAGCACCGAGGCGACGGAGGTATAGAGGATGGTGTTGAAGACCGACAGCCAGAAGACCGAGTCGTCCATCAGGAACTGGTAGTTTTCCAGCCCGATGAAGACGCCGTCGCGGCCGATCCTGGTATCGGTGAAGCCGAGCCAGACGCCGAGCCCCAGCGGGTAGGTAAGAAAGCAGACAAGGAACACTGCCGCCGGCAGCATGAACAGGAAGCCGAGCACATTGTTGTTCTGCAGGAGCGAAGAGACCGGCCCACGTCTATCCCTCGAATTTGCCATCGACATTGCTTATCTCCAGATCGCGTTTGAACTCCCGGAGGAGGCTGCGGCATGCCGAAGGCCGGCACCCCGCTTGCTTTAGGAATAGTCAGAGCATGATGGCATCATGCTCCGACGCGCGGGTCAGACGCGATAGTAGCGGTTTGCCCGGCGTTCAGCTTCCTTCATCGCATCTTCCGGCGACATCTGACCGGTGACGGCGGCGGCATACATGTCGACCAGAACATAGTCGGCCATGGTCGCTGCTGAGGCATAGCCGAGCGGGCCGGCATAGCCGTTCGGGCGCAGCTTCTCCGAGGCGCGCGCATAGGGCGCGTGCACCGGATCGGCGGTCCAGATCGGGTTCTTGGCGAAGGCCTTGAGCGGCTGGCAGCAATAGGCGCTGGAGCCCTGGATCCAGGCATTCATCTGATCGGCTTCCATCATGAACTTGATGTAGGCCTTGGCCGCTTCTGGATATTTGGTGTGCTTGAAGAGAAGCAGCGAGCTCGTCTGGCAAAGTTCGACGCTCTTGCCGACAGGTCCGATCGGGAAGTTCGTCGTGCGGATGTCCTTGGCGATCTCGGCGAGCTTCGGGTCGTTCTTGGCGGTGTAATAGACCGAGACGCCGTTGGCGATCAGCGAGACCTGGCCGGCCAGGAAGGCGCGGTTGTTGTTGACGTCCTGCCAGCTCTCCGTGCCCGGAATGAAGGTCGCGTAGAGCTCCTTGGCATAGTTGATCGAAGCCAGCGTCTCGGGGCTGTTGATCGTTACCTTGCCGCCTTCGTCAACCATCATGCCGTTATGGCTCCACAGCAGCCAGTGGGCGTAGTTGTTGCCGTCGCCGACGGCCTTGCCATGCGGGAAGCCGGCCGGTGTGCCCTTTGCCTTCATGGCCTTGCAGAGTTCGAGGAAGCCTGCGGTATCGTTCGGGAATTCGTTGAAACCGGCGGCCTTGACGTGGCTGTCGCGATAGACGACGGCGTTGCCGATCGCCGTCAGCGGCATGGCGATGAAGGTGTCGCCGCGGGTCGCATAACCCTTAACACCGTCGTACCAGCCCTCATATTTATTGCCGAGATAATTGCCGAGTTCGGTGAGATCGACCAGCTTGTCCGGATACTGATGCGCGTCGTCGAACCAGCACATGATGAGATCGGGGCCGGAGCCGACATTGGCGGCAACGGCGGCCTTCGGACGGATGTCCTCCCAGCTTTCCTTGTCGATGCGCACTTCGACGCCGGTCGCTTCGGTAAACTTCTTGGTGTTGGCGATCCAGGCCTCCTCGTCGCCCTTGACGAAGGGTGTCCAGCGCAGCAGACGAAGGCTGGCACCGCTTTCCGGCGTGTAGCTCGGTTCGGCCTGGGCGAGAGATGGCCGAATGCCGAGGCCGGCGGCGCCGGCGACGGCAGCCGAGGCGGCAAGAAAGTCACGTCTTTTGATCCTCATGAGATTCCTCCTCATCAAAACGCGGGTGCGAACTCCCCGGCGCTCACCTCCCGCTTGGTGAACGACGGTCCTTGCATCCCTGAGAGGGGATGCGACCAACCTGCTGGCTGCGAGAGCTCCTCCGCCCCGCCGCTGCCGGACGGCGTCAGTCGGTTAATCTGCGGCCGCTCTCGGCATCGAAGAGATGAACATGCGCGGCGTCGATCGCAACGCGCAGAATTTCGCCCGGCCGCGCGTTGACGCGTTCGCGGAAGACGCAGCTGACATCGCTGCCGCCGAGCTTGAGGGTGAGATGGGTCTCATAGCCGGTCGGCTCGATCACCACGATTTCGCCGGGCAGGCCATTGGCGTCGAGCAAGATGTATTCCGGGCGAAGTCCGTAGACGAGGTCGCGGCCGATGGCGCCGGCCGGCGGATGGGCGACCGGCAGCGTCGTGCCGTCGGATGCCCTGAATTGCGTCGGGTTTTCCGGATCGAGCCTGCCCTTGATCATATTCATCGCCGGCGAGCCGATGAAGCCGCCGACGAAGAGATTGGCCGGCGTGTCGTAAAGCTCGAGCGGCGTGCCGATCTGCTCGACGACACCGTCATGCATGACGACGATCTTGTCGGCCATGGTCATCGCCTCGATCTGGTCGTGGGTGACGTAGACGGTAGTGGTTTTCAGTCGCTGATGCAGCTCCTTGATTTCGGCGCGCATGGCGACGCGCAGCTTGGCATCGAGGTTGGACAGCGGTTCATCGAACAGGAAGACCTCCGGATCGCGCACGATCGCCCGGCCCATGGCGACACGCTGGCGCTGGCCGCCGGAAAGCTGGCGCGGATAACGGTCGAGCAATTTGTCGAGACCGAGGATGCCGGCGGCGTATTTCACCCGCTTCTCGGCCTCGGCCTTCGGCGCCTTGTTCAGCATCAGCGAGAAGCCCATGTTCTGCTCCACCGTCATATGCGGATAGAGCGCATAGTTCTGAAACACCATGGCGATGTCGCGGTCCTTCGGCGGCAACGTGTTGACCACGCGCCCGCCGATCTTGATCTCGCCGCCGGAAATGTTCTCAAGTCCCGCCAGCATCCGCAGCAGCGTGGATTTACCACAACCCGACGGGCCGACCAGGATCACGAACTCACCATCGGCGATGTCGATATCGACGCCTTTGATGACCGGAAATGCCCCGAATGATTTCCGCACATCCGCGAATTGAACGCCTGCCATACTCACTCCTCCCAGAAATCGAGCGCTACATGCTGTGTCTTCGTCTTGTCGTTATAATGAGGCTCCCGCCCCTCTCCTCAATCTCCTCGCGACGCACCCGGAGCGTCTTCGGCGAGGTAGACCTCGATCAGCTCGTCGACGCTGGTTTCGGCGGTGAAACCCAGTTGCGTCGCACGATCAGGCGCAAAGGATTTCGGCCATCCGGCGACGATCGCTTCAATGACCTCGTCGCGGCGACGGTCGATCAACTCAACCGCCTCGGGGCCGGCAACCCGGCGCAACGCGGCAATCTGGTCGGCAACGGTGGCTGCAACCCCCGGCATGGTCAGCGTGCGCCGCGCACCCAGCGACGATGTGTCGAGCGTCGCGGCGTGGATCAGAAATTTGACGGCGGAACGTGGGCTTGCCAGCCAGTGCTTGACCGTTTCCTCCACGGGAAGAACAGCCCGCTGGCCGGCGAGCGGTTCCCGCAGAATTCCGGAAAAGAAGCCGGATGCGGCGGCATTCGGGGCACCCGGCCGGATCACGATGGTCGGCAATCGAATTCCCACGCCGTCGATGAAGCCGCGCCGCGAATAGTCGGCGAGCAACAGCTCCGATATCGCCTTCTGCACGCCGTAGCTGGTGAGAGGCGCCTGGACGTAATCGTCGGGGATCGGATCGGGAAACGGCGAGCCATAGACCGCAATCGACGAGGAGAAGACGAACCGGGGAACATAGGCTTGCCGGCTTCCTTCACGACGGATCGCTTCCAACAAAGCTCGCGTGCCATCGAGATTGACCCGGTAGCCCAGTTCGAAATCGCGCTCGGCCTCGCCGGAAACGATCGCGGCGAGATGAAAGATCACGTCGGCCCGGCGAGCCGCCAGGGCTTCCGCGGCATCGCCTGCGGAAATATCGGCGGCTAGGGCTTCCACCGACGCAACGACGCCGGCTGGCACAGGCGGAGGGGCGATATCGGCGAGCGTCATGCGGGTGATCGTATCGGCGCCGAGGAAACCGCTGCGCGCCAAGCTGGCAGCGAGCTTCCGGCCGATCATGCCTCCCGCCCCGATAATGAGAATATGCATCGTATTCCCCCTGTCTTCGACTTCTGTCTCTCCTGCTCTTCGCCTGCGGCCTAGGCTAGGAGCAGCTTGGTTGTCGTATAAATGCGGGTTTCGTGGAGCGCGAAGGCCGCGCATGCGGCGTCCGGATCCCCAGTCTCCAAACCGGCGAGGATCAACCGGTGATCGGCGATGCTGGTGGCGATCGTCCCGGGCTGCGATACAACGCGCCTTCGGTGGCTGAGAAGGTAGGAATAGAGGTCGGCGGCCATGTCAGCCAGCACCGCGTTGCCGCTGGAGCGATAGATGGCGGTGTGAAATTCCCGGTCACAGATCAAGAAGCGAACAGGATCGTCACAGGCGGCTTCCTGTGCTGCGATCGACTGGCGGAGATAATCAAGCGTTGAAGGTTCCATCCTGACCGCGGCAGCCCTGACGACCTGCGCTTCGATCAGCAGCCGCGCCTCATGAACATTGTCGAGACTGTAGGCCGCAATGTCGCGATAGCGCGCCGCCTGAACAGCCAATTCGCCGACATCTTCAGACGCCACCACCGTGCGCGTTCCCTGCGCAACCGAGAGAATTCCATGCGTGGAAAGGATCAGGATCGCCCCGCGGACGGTCTCGCGGCTGACCGAGAGCGCGGCAGCCAGTTCACGTTCGCTCGGAAGCGGGTCACCTGTCTTGAGGATGCCGGTGGCGATGAAGGTCGCAATCTTCTGGACGACGAAGTCTTTCATCGACTTCTTCGGCGCTCCACCAAGCGTCGCAACGTCGTCTTCGAGCATGGCTCGAACATCCATCGCCATGCCCTCCCCCTGAGGTCTGCTGGTCCGATAAGTGGGCCAGTAGACCTCGAGGGCAAAGGATTGTCAACGCTTGATGTCCACGATCCACTCCGCTGTAATTTGGAGCGGTTTTGCGAAGGGCAATATCGGCCCTCAGAGAAAATTCATTCCGATAGGGACAGCTGACCACGGGCGGACTGTTATTCGCGTTCAGGCCGCGTTCGAGACTTTGCCAAGGCGTTTGATTGCCTGCTCCAGCGGGCGCTGGCCGTCGCAGTAATCCTCCCAGGCTGACGATTTCGACAGCAGTGCCGGCACGGTGCGGATGGTGAAGCGTTTGGGGTCCAGATCCGATTTGACCTGGCTCCAGGTCAGCGGCATCGAGACGGTTGCGCCCGGGCGCGCACGGGGCGATAAAGGTGCCACGGCCGTCGCCATCCGGTCATTGCGGAGATAGTCGAGGAAGATGCGGCCGTTCCTCAGGCTCTTCGTCATCTTGATCAGATAAAGTTCCGGATGGTCGCGCGCCATCTGCTGGCAGACGTCGTGCGCGAAGCTCTTCGCTTCTGCCCAGGAAAGCGGCTTGCGCTTGTTGATCGCAAGCGGCGTGACGACGTGCAGGCCCTTGCCGCCGGTCGTCTTGCAAAAGCTGATCAGACCCAGCGCGTCGAGACGATCGCACATTTCGCGGGCGGCGGAAACGACTGTGGAGAACGGCACGTCGGGGCCGGGGTCGAGGTCGAACACCAGCCGGCCGGGCACCTCCGGCTTATGCGGTTCGCAATTCCAGGGATGCAGCTCGACAGCGCCGATCTGCGCGACGGCAGCCAGACCCTCGACCCGGTCGATCTGCAGATAGGGCTTTTTGTCACCGAAGACCTTGACCAGTTCGAGAAGGTTCGAGGTGCCGGGCATCGCATGGCGCTGGAAAAACTGCTCGCCGCCAACCCCGTCGGGCGTTCGGATGATCGAACAGGGGCGACCCTTGATGTGCTCGATCATCCAGGTGCCGACGGCTTCATAATATTGGGCCAGATCCTCCTTGGTCACGGCTTTGCCATCATTGGCATCCGGCCACAGCGACTTGTCGGGATTGGAGATCAGTACGCCCATCACCTCGGCCTTGGCGCCTTTGCGGCGGATGGGTCTGGTCTTCGCCGCCACCGCGGGCTCCGGCACTTCAGTTTGTGCGGGCTTCGCCGGCCGTTCGGCCTTGACTTCCCTGGCCGGCTTGTCCTCGCGCAGACCCTTGAAGGCGGCCTGGCGGGCCTGACCGTCGGCGGTCCAGCCTGCGAATTCGATTTCGGCGACGAGTTCCGGCTTCAACCAGGTGACCTCGGCCTCCCTTTTCGGCGCGCCGATCCCGGTAAAGGGCGATTTTGCCGTCTCGAGCGCCTTCAGCTTCGGAAGCAGCGTTTCCACCTTTTTCGCGCCATAGCCCGTGCCGACGCGGCCGACATAGACGAAGTGGTCGCCGCGATAGACGCCGACCAGCAGGGATCGGAATTTGCCATTGGTCTTGGCATAGGCGCCGATCACCACTTCGTGGCCGGCGCGGCATTTCGATTTCGCCCAGCTTTCGGTTCGGCCCGATTGATAGGGTGCATCGCCCTGTTTGGAGACGATGCCTTCCAGTGAGAGCTTGCAGGCAGAGCGAAGGACCGCATCGCCGTCGGTCTCGAAATGTTCGACGAAACGCAGGCGGGGATCACTGCCGGCATCCGACAGAAAGCTTCGAAGCCGCGCCTTGCGCTCGATGAGAGGCAGAGATCTCAAATCCTCGCCACCCTCATAAAGAAGATCGAAGGCGAAATAGACGAGATCGCCGGCCCTGCCCTCCGAAATGGCTGCCTGTAGGGCTGCGAAATCCGGTGCGCCATGGTCGTCGAGCGCGCAGATCTCGCCGTCGATGATGGCATCAGGCAGCACCGATGCCGCCTCGGCGATCTGTGGGTATTTGCCGGTCCAATCCAGGCCTTTCCTCGTCTTCAGCGTCACCTCGCCCTCGAGCGTGCGCATCTGGATGCGGTAGCCGTCAAACTTGATCTCGTGAATCCAGCCGGTGCCGGCCGGCGGCCGCTCCAGGGCCTGGCAAAGTTGCGGCTCAATGAAGTCTGGAAGGTCGACCCTTGCTGCCGTCTTGGGCTTCCTGTCGGCTCGGGCGTCCTCTTTTCGCTCTTCGGCGGCCAGCCCGTGATTGCTGTCCCAGACTGCATTCGCTTGAACATCACCACCCTTGATCATGAATGGCTTTGGCTTGCGGCCTTTGCCGGCCGCGATCATATCCATCGCTCGGCCGGAGGCGACCGAGGTGTCGTTCTCTTCCAGGATCGCTGCGCCATTCTCATCGACCGAGAATTCGTCGTGGTGCTTGATTAACAGCCAGTTGGCTCGCTTGCCGCGATCGCGGTCATTACGCATGCGCACCAGCACGAAGCTTCCGTGCAGCCTTTCGCCTTCCAGGGTGAATTTGAAGTCACCCTTGGCGAGCGCCTGCTCCGGACTTTTCTTTCCCTCCGGCTCCCAATAGCCGCGGTCCCACAACATCACCGTGCCGCCGCCATACTGCCCTTTCGGGATCGTGCCTTCGAAATCGCCATAATCGAGCGGGTGATCCTCGACCTCGACAGCCAGCCGCTTGTCGTGCGGATCGAGCGATGGGCCCTTGGTGACCGCCCATGATTTGAAGACGCCGTCGAGTTCGAGCCGCAGGTCGTAATGCAGCCGGGTGGCATCATGTTTCTGGATGATGAAGCGACGGCGATTGCTGCGCGCGCTCTGCTTATCGCCGCTCGGCTCCGTCGTCTTTTGAAAGTCGCGCTTCGATCGATATGTCGAGAGGTTGTCACTGGCCATGGTCGTTCCCCAAACAGCATATCCGAGCATGGAATGCCGGCTGGCGGCTGGAAGTTCCATGGTGGCCTGCTCTTGCTGAATATTGGCAACACGCGCGTCTATTCCAAGCCTCACCGCATCGCGAACGTGGCCTTCGATACTTCGAATGACGGCCAGGCGTGCCGACCGGGCCGAACAAACCGGCACCCACCGATTGTCGGCCACAGGAAGCGGCGAGGCGATGAAAAAAATTCGCCGTCGCGTCGTATCGTTCTCATGCCTCAAACGTTAATTGCTACCACCGGGATGCAAACATGCGCGTTGACCAATGGCTTTCCCTTCTCATCATCGCGCTCATGATGGGCGCCTTCGTATGGGGTCGTTATCGATACGATATCGTCGCCGTGAGTTCGCTGCTCGTTGCCATCATTGCCGGCATCGTGCCTGCCAAAGCTGCCTTTTCCGGTTTTGCCGATGACATTGTTATCATCGTTGGCAGCGCGCTCATCGTCAGTGCGGCGATATCCAGATCGGGGATCATGGATGTCGCGTTGCGCCGATTTTCTCCCGAAAGACGCGGGCCGCGGATGCAGCTGATCATTTTGGTTGCCATTGTCGCCGCCCTGTCAGCTTTCGTCAAAAATATCGGGGCGCTGGCAATCATGATCCCGGTTGCCGTGCAAATGGCGCGGAAATCACGCGTATCGCCGTCGATGTTCCTGATGCCGATGTCTTTCGCCTCTCTGCTCGGAGGGCTTATGACGCAGATCGGCACATCACCGAATATCATCGTTTCCCGGGTGCGTGAGGAAATCACCGGGCAGCCGTTCACGATGTTCGACTATACGCCCGTCGGCCTGGCGCTCGCGGTCACCGGCGTTGTCTTTCTGGGGCTGTTCTACAAGCTGCTTCCGGAAAGAACCCGGGCAGAAACCTCGATGGATGAGGCGGTGGCGATCAAAAACTACACGACCGAGGCCAAGGTCGTCACGCCGTCGGCGGCGATTGGCCGGTCCGTCAGCTGGCTGCAGAAGCCCGCCGGCGGCGATGCGATGGTGACCGCAATTATCGGTGGCAGCGGCCAAAGACGAACGCCGCTTCCCGACACAGTGCTCAAGGATGGCGACCGTCTTATCATCGAGGGCGAGCAGAGCGCTCTCGACAAGATCGTCAGTGAAGCCAGGCTTCAACTGTCCGATCGTAAACACGAGCCGGAGACACGCCAGGACATCAGTTCCGTTGAAGCCATCGTCGGCGAACATTCCCGTTTGATCGGCGTCAGCGCAAAAGACGTCTCTCTCTTCCACAATACCGGCCTCAACCTTCTTGCCGTCAGCCGCCGGGACAGGCGCTTCACCGAGCGTCTGGGCGAGATCAAGATCCGCAACGGCGACGTCGTGGTCTTGCAGGGCGACTTGCAGAAGCTGCCGGATCTTTTACGCGAATGGGGATGTTTGCCGCTGGTCGTACGGGATTTGAAGCTCGGCAACGCCCGCAACGGCATGATCCCCGTCATCATCCTCTTGGCCACCATGGGGGCGACAGCCTTCGGCGGCATTCCTGTCGCGACAGCATTTTTTGCCGCCGCCTTTCTGATGGTGGTCACCGGATCTATTCCCTTGCGCGAAGTCTATCATCATCTTGATGCGCCCATTTTGATCATGCTGGCCGCTCTCATCCCGATCAGTGACTCGCTGAGAACCACGGGAACCACCGACATCATCGCGGACCTCCTGTCGCGGATCGCCGAGATGCTCCCGCCGTTCGGCGCTCTGGCTCTGATCCTGGTTGCGGCCATGGCCGTGACCCCATTTTTGAACAACGCAGCAACTGTTCTGGTCATGGCGCCGATCGCCGCGACTTTTGCCGCCAAGCTGGGCTTTCGGCCCGATGCTTTTCTGATGGCGGTGGCCATTGGTGCCGGCTGTGATTTCCTCACGCCCATCGGGCATCAGTGCAATACGCTGGTTATGGGGCCGGGCGGATATCGATTTGGCGACTATGCGAGATTGGGCCTGCCGCTCTCGCTCATTGTCGTGCTGGTCAGTGTGCCCGCCCTGCTGGCGGTCTGGCCGATGTGAGCCGGCGGGGTCGGCCTACTCCGCGAGGCAATTCAGGCTGGGCCATCGGCGCAGCCTTGGTGCGTTATTTCCACTGCGTCGCGTCGGCGGCAGCGCAGCCATATGGCGGCAGGGAACCGGCAAAGGTGATTTTCAGCTTGGCGCAGCCCCAGCTGTTGATCGGACCGGGCATGGAATTGTTGAGGGTGATGCCGATTTCGTCATAGGGGCTATCGGTGTTGGAGATATAGCGATACCAGCGGAAACCGGTAAAAACGACGAGAGCAAGAGCGATCGTCAGCAGCAGGCGAACTAATTTTTTCACGATATTTCCTTATATGCAAAGGTCGCCGTTTAGCACTCCCATGTCGATGCTGATAGCTCCGGCCAGGTGCAAGACGCGCGTTCGGTAATGGCAGTTTGAAAAATATCCGGCGCAATCGATTCTTTGACGGGATCTGCAATGACCATCGAAGCAGCACGTAATTCGCATCCCATCTACTTCATCGGAGCTTTTGCGACGGGTGGGCTCTTAACGTTCATGGTGCATCTCAACGGTGAGTTGGCACGGGTCGGCAATCCCATGTTCTCATCTTGGACCGCTCACGGCACAGGCATGGTCGCCGCCGTCATTCTTCTTTTAGCGCTCAACCGCCGCCGCGCTCCGATGGTGGGTAAAACCGACAGAGCGCCCTTATGGGCCTATCTCGGTGGTGTATCCGGGGCCGCAACGGTTATTCTGACCTCGACCGCGGTCAACTCGCCGCTCGGGCTCTCCGGCACCTTGGCTTTGGGTTTGGCAGGCCAGGTCGCCTTCAGCCTGGCGGCCGACAGTTGGGGTCTATTCGGACTGCCCAAGCGGCGCCCGGACATGCGGGACATCGCCGCGCTCGGCCTGGTCGTCACCGGCGGCGCACTCATTATCCTGCTTGGGCGAGGTGCGGCGTGACAGTGTTCGTTCTCCTGGCTTGCCTCGGCGGCGTGCTCGTCGGCCTCAGTCGTCAGCTCAATGGGCGGTTGAGCATATCCACAACGCCGCTGATCGCATCCTTCTGGAATCACGCCGTAGGCTTTGCGGTTCTTACATGCCTTGGTCTCGTTGTCGGAGGCCTGCTTCCAGCTGAAGCCGCCGAGGCGCCTTGGTATGTCTTTTTGGGTGGTCCGATCGGCGTCGTTTTCGTGGCGGCAGGCAGCTGGGCGATTGCTCGGATAGGCGCGGTCAATGCGGCTCTGCTGATCATTGGCGGCCAGATGGTAACGGGGGTGGCGTTTGATTATCTGCGCGCCGTGCCGACGTCGTTCTGGGCGAACGCCACCGGAATTGTTCTCATCGTCGGCGGAATGATGGTCAGCCGGCGGCGACGCAAAGCCGGCGGCTCGCAATAGCTGTGCGCGTCGAACAGCACGGCAACCCCTGTCGGAGTTGTCGGAGGCAGTGGATATTCTCGGAGTTTAACGGCTGGTTCGTTCGTCCAAGGTGGAAAGAGCGTCCTGCAGTCTCAGCGCCGCAAGTGCCCTCGTTGCCTCATCCGGAGACCATCCCGCTTCCAGTGCCGCGGATAGAACCAGCGATTCCGTTTGGAGCTCGAGCTTCTCATAAAGCGGCTCGATGGCTTCGCGCGCGGTGACGACGTGCTGGTCAGGTGGGGTGATGGGTGTCGCAGCAACCGTAGGCATGAATGCTCCTCCTTTTGAACGCTAAGGTTCGAAACCCAATGACAGGCATCCTTGTTCCGTGCACATCGCATTTTGGCCTGATCATCGATGACAGAACGTATTCTGCAATCCCGACGGTCGATACTTCGTCGTCTGAAGCCGTCTCCAGCGTCGAGCGAAAACCTTCGCTCGATGAAAGCCAGCGGGCAGGCTACCGCATAATTGCTTAAATCGGAAGCGACTTGAGGATTGTGCCGCGATTCAAGCTGTTGCAGCGCTCTTTGCGCGTCATGAAGAGGCGAGGAAGCCTTCCGTATCCTCCGCCACGAATGTTCGTTCGCCTTTGGGCAGCATCGCATCGCCATGCTTGCAAGGTAGGGACAATCAGGCATCCGCCAGAAAGACCACTAAGAATCCTGCCTCTACAAATCGATCACGATGTCGCCCTTAGGCTTCGAGCAGCAGATCAGCACGTTGCCGTCTGCCGGCGCATCGACCGGGTCGGGCCAGTAGTCGACGCTCCCTGCTACAAGCCCGGTCTCGCAGGTGTGACAGACGCCGGTTCGGCACGACCATCGCACCGGCACGTCGCAGACCTCCGCCAGTTCGAGCAGGCTCTGGAATGTCGGCTCCCAGCGCACATTAAGACCGGTGCGCGCAAACGACACCAGCGGCCCCGAGCCTGGAGACCCCGCCGGTGAATGTGGTGGACGAGGCGGCGAAGCAGACATTCCGGGGGTTATCGACGGACCGGCGCCGAACATCTCGCTGTGGATGCGATCCGGGGCGATGCCCAGGGCTATCAGTCCGACGGTCAGATCGCTCATGAATGTCGAGGGTCCGCAGATATAGACATCACAATCGCGCGGCAGGTCGAGTGCTCTTAGCGACTGCACATCCAGACGGCCGTAAGCGTCGAAATCCAGCTTCGGCCGATCCTCGGGGTCGGGCAAACTGTAGCGAATGTGGCTGCGATGGTGAGCAAGCGTCCCGAGCAGCCCGCGCGCCTCCTCGGCAAACGGATGTTCGCGGCCGTTGCGGGTAGCGTATAACCACCAGACTTGCCGGGTCGACGCTTCGGCCGCCAGAACGTGAAGCATCGCCAGCACCGGTGTCACGCCGATACCCGCACTCAAGAGAACTATTGGCGAGGCGCCCGGCCGCAACGTGAAACTGCCGCGTGCGGCGCTTGCCTGCACGATGTCTCCAATCTGCAGTTCGTCATCGATGTAACAGCCGGCAAGGCCATGGGGCTCCCGCTTGACGCTGACGCGATAATGGCTGGCGCTGGGCTCGCCTGACAGCGAATAGCTACGCATCATCGCCGGCGCAGAAGCTGGCCCGAACCGCAGCACCACGAACTGCCCAGGCAGTGCCGCGGTAACGGGTTGGCCATCCGTCGGTTCGAGCAGGAGGGAGGTCACGTTGCCGCTTTCCCGCACCTTGCGCGACACACGCATAGGGCGGAAACCGCGCCATGCCGGCGGCGGGCCGGATGCGGCGGCGAGCCCGGCATTTCCCGTCGTTGCCCCCTCCTCCCGCCTCTGCTTGAGCAGCGCCTCGAATGAACCACGCCAGCCGGCGCTCAGCGCCGGGATGCGCAGCGCGCGCTCCAACTGGTCACGAGGATGGCCGGGCATGTAAAGCAGCGCGTTGATCGCAAAAATGCTCATGCCTTCGGGGCCGGACGCAACCTTCGTGATCTCGTCGCCTGCCCGCACGTCTCCTTCTTCGAGCACACGCAAATAGAAGCCGGGACGGCCATGTTTGACCAGCAACGCGGCCATCTGCGGCTCGTCCATGCGTATACCAAGCCGGTAGCAAGTGACGCGCGGCTGCGTCACCTCGAACAGCGCGGCGCCGATCCGATAACGGTCTCCAATGCAGACTTCTGCGTCAGGCAAACCATCGATGGTAAAATTCTCTCCGAACTGCCCGTAGACAAAGTCGTCGCGGCGCAACTGCTCCTGCCAGTACCGGTAGGAATCGATCTGATAGACAAAGACCGCACGGCCTTCACCGCCATGGCCGGCGAGGTCGGCTTGTCCATCGCCGTCCACGTTCAACCGCCGCACCATGCGCGGGCCATCGACCGGCGTTTTCCAAATGGCGGTGTTGACGATCTTGCCTTGCCAAGTGATGTCGCGCGGCAGGCCCACATTGACGGAAAGCAAGCGTACCATGACATTTCTCCCGAATGATCATCACCGCAATTTCGAGATCGATAGAGGATGGCTGCATGATGAGCCCGTCTCTTCGCGAGGGTGCTCCAGTGACGTCCTCCGGTGGCTCTCGCGATCATAGGCTTGCCCATAGAACCACAGAAGGGCTTTTCGATCGATCATACCATGGTGTCCCCGCCGGGGTCCCTTCCAGTCCGCGAGCCCGCGCGGGTCGAACCGCAGAGCAATCTAGATGTGAACGGAAATCATAGGGTTGTCGCAGGACCGCCCCAGGCGGCGGGGAATGGCTCCCCGCCGCAGCATCGTTCAAGCCACTGCCTCCTCAGGCTAGGTATTTCGTAAACCAGTCGACCGTGCGCTGCCAGGCGAGCTTGGCGGCTGCTTCGTCGTAGCGCGGCGTGGTGTCGTTGTGGAAGCCGTGATTGACGTCGGGATAGACATAGGCTTCGTAGATTTTTTGCGAGGATTTCAGCGCAGCTTCATAGGCCGGCCAGCCTTCGTTGATGCCCTTGTCCAGCCCGGCATAATGGAGAAGCAAGGGGGCCTTGATCTTCGGCACGTCCTCGGCGCGCGGCTGTCTGCCGTAAAAGGGCACGGCTGCGGCAAGTTCGGGATAGGCGACCGCCGCAGCATTGGCGACGCCGCCGCCGTAGCAGAAGCCGGTGATGCCGACCTTGCCGGTGGTGAGGTCGCTCTTCATCAGAAATTCGACCGCCGCGAAGAAGTCGTTCATCAGCTTTTCCGGGTCGACCCTCTGCTGCAGGTCACGCCCCTTTTCGTCGTTGCCGGGATAACCTCCGACCGAAGTGAGTCCATCAGGCGCCAGTGCGATGAAACCCGCCTTTGCCACGCGTCGCGCCACATCCTCGATATAGGGGTTCAGGCCTCTGTTTTCGTGAACGACCACCACGGCCGCTACTTTGCCGGCGGCGTTTTTAGGGCGCACGAGATAACCGCGGACATCTCCATTTCCTTTCGGCGACGGATAGGTGATGTATTCGGCCACGATGTCGGGATCGGTGAACTCGACCTGGGTCGCCAGCGCATAGTCGGGGCTCAGCGACGAAAGAATGGCGGCTGCGGTGAGCCCGCCGACCGCAAATTTGCCGGCCCGGTCGAGAAATTCGCGCTTGGTAATCTTCCCGTGCGCGTAATAATCGTAGAGTTCGAGAAGTTCCTGAGGGAAATCCTTGGCTGTCATGCGGGTCATGATGGCTCCTCCTTGCCTTCGGGTCTCGTGCCATCCTACACACGTAAACTCACGTGTCTTTTCAACATTTCGCGAGTCCCGCGTGTGGTTGTCGGGACGATCGCCGCCTGGGCAAAATACGATGAATTCGCCGCCGCTGCTTCAAGCTGTGCGCGCTATTCCATTCGGCAATCCGCGTCCGGCCGGTTGAAGCCAACAATCGGCAGCCGCCTACCGATCTATGAAAATTAATTTCATGCCCGCGCTTTGAGGCCCGTTTTCTATTGACGCCTCTCGATTTTTGTCCCAACTTAAAGAAAATAAATTACTTAATTGGGAACTTGATCGGCATGAAAGTGGGAATCATCGGGCTAGGATTCCGGCTCGGCTATCTCGGATATGTGTTCAAAGCGATCGATAGCAGCTTCGACATTGTCGGCTATGTGGATCCGGAACCCGCCGGACTTCCCGGATTGACGGAAAAGGGAGTCTCGGTCGGCAAGGCCTATGCTTCGCCGGAGGAGCTGCTGGCTTCCGAAAAGCTCGATCTGCTGATGATCGGCTCCCCCAATCACCTGCATCTCGATCATATCAGGCTCGGACTGCAAGCCGGTCTCAAAGTCTTCTGTGAAAAGCCGATCGTTACGACGATCGCTGAAAGCATCGAGCTTGCCCATCTGATGGCGAAATTCGGCCATGAGCGACTGATGGTCGGCCTCGTGCTGCGTTATTCTCCACTCTATAAGGATCTGCGCGCCATCCAGGCCGAGGGCACACTCGGCCAGATCGTGTCGATCGAAGCCTCCGAACATATCGAGCCCTATCACGGCGCCTTCTTCATGCGCGACTGGCGCCGCTATGAGCGCTATTCCGGCAGCTTCATGCTGGAGAAATGCTGCCACGACCTCGACCTTTATAATGGCGTCGTCGGCGCGCGGCCCGAGCGCGTTGCAAGTTTCGGCGGCCGCAAGAGCTTCATTCCGGCCAACGACCCGGCGCGCGAGGGCATCAACGACCTCGAGCTTTTCCACCGCAAGCCGAGCGGCTGGATGGGAACGGACAAGGTCTTCGACAGCGATGCCGATATCATCGACTATCAGGTGGCGATCGTCGAATATGAAAATGGCGTCGGCATGAACTTCCACACCAATCTGAACGTGCCCGACCAGTTCCGCCGTTTCGCCATCATGGGCTCGCGCGGCATGGCCGAAGGCGATTTCGTCCGAGGTTATCTCGACGTGCACGAACAGCTGACCGGCAACAGGATCGTCGAAAACAAATATGCCGCTACCGAGCTCTCCCAGCATTACGGCGCCGACGAACAGATGGCGAGCGATCTGCTGGAAAGCGTGCGCACCGGGCTCGAACTTCCCGTTTCCACGCTGAATGCGCTTGAGGCCGGCATTCTCGCTTTGGCGATGGACGAAGCAAGGATGAAGAAAACGGTCGTCGACCTGCGTCCCGTCTGGGATCGCTTCGACGAAGCCCTTCACGCAAGAGCGGCTTGAGGAGGGCGGCAGGATGAGTGTTCAACGAAGCACCTTCATCTTCGCCTGCATCCTGCTTCTTCCGGCCGTGCTCTATGTTCTCGCCATCGTCGCCTATCCCCTCGTCGACACGTTCATTCTCTCCTTCACCGATGCGTCGCTCCGAAAGACCACCAACTGGGTCGGCTGGGTCAATTACGAGAAGATCTTCAACGCCACGTTTGCGACGGTCATCTTCCGCACCTTCATCTGGACCTTCTTTTCGGTCGCGCTGAAAATGGTGATCGGCACCTTCGGTGCGACCATGCTCAATGCCGCGGTGCCCGGCCGCTCGCTGTTCCGGCTTTTGACCATGCCGCCCTGGATCGTGCCGATGGCGATCGGCATCTTCATGTGGGGCTGGATGTATAACGGCCAGTTCGGGATGATATCGGGCGTTTTGCAGCGCCTCGGTCTGGTCGACGGTCCGGTCGCCTTCCTCGCCTATGGAAGCACCGCCTTCTGGGCGACGATCATCACCGACGTGTGGATCGGCGTGCCGCTGGTGACGATCTACTTCCTGGCGGCGATCCAGTCTATTCCGAAGGATCTCTATGAGGCTGCCTGGACCGACGGCGCCGGCCGCTGGTACCGCTTCCGCCGCATCACCCTGCCGCTGATGGTGCCCGCCATCATCACCATGTCGATGCTGTCGCTGATCGCCACCTTCAATTCCTTCGATATCATCTGGATCCTGACGCAGGGCGGCCCGAGCGGCGAGACGACGACGATGATCATCGACACCTATCAGACCGCGATCGGCTCGAAGAAATACGGTGAGGGGGCGGCGCGCGCCGTTTTGATCTGCATCTTCCTATCGCTCTTCTGCTTTGCCTATTTCCGCGTCACCCGCCGCCTCAACCCGGAGAAGCGCGCATGAGCAGCCCCGCCATGATCGACCGTTACCGCTGGTGGGAAATCATCCTGATCTATTGCGGCATCGCCCTGTTTCTGTTCTTCGTGCTGGCGCCTTTCTTCGAAGGTTTCATGGTGTCGCTCAAGCCGCTCAGCCAGCTCTTCTCCTCGCCCTACCGCTTCTGGCCGGAGAACGGTTCGTTCGAAGCCTACCGGACGATGTGGGTCAGCGTTCCCGGTTTCGGGCGCTATATCTTCAACTCGTTCTTCATCTCGATCATCGTCACGCTGGTCGTGCTCTGCCTCGTCATTCCGGCGGCCTATGCCTTCGCCAAGTTCGAATTCAAGGGCATGGGGATCCTGCTCGGCGCCTTCCTGACGGTGAACATGTTCTCCGGCGCCGTGCTGTTGATCCCGCTCTTCCGGCTGATGCGCAGCATGGGCGTGCTCAACACCTATCTCGCCATGATCGTGCCCGGTGTCGCCTTCCTGATTCCCTCGGCAATCTGGCTGCTGCGCACCTATATGATCCGCATCCCGCAGGAGCTCAACGAAGCGGCCTATATGGATGGCGCCAGCCATTTCTACACGCTTCGCCGCGTCATCCTGCCGATTGCGATGCCGGGCATCATCGTCGTCGCCATCACCACCTTCATCGGCGCTTACGCCCAGCAATTCATCTTCGCGCTGACCTTCAACTCGAAGACCGAATACATGCCCTTGCCGGTGGGTCTCTTTGCTTACTTCGGCAAGCAGGAGGTCATCTGGAACGAACTGATGGCGGCCTCCTTCGTCGGCATCGCGCCGGCGATGGTCGTCATCTTCTTCCTTCAGCGCTACCTTGTCGGCGGGCTGACCGCCGGTGCGGTGAAACAATAAGACCAAAAAACGAGTGAACAGCTAACACAAGAACGGGAGTCACGACGTGAGCATAACAATCAAGACAGGCCTTATGGCGCTCGCTTTGCTCGGTTCGACGGCACTGACCGCGGTCACTGCCCATGCAGCCGACAAGGAAATCAGCTGGATCTATTGCGGCGACACGATCGACCCGGTCCACACCAAATACATCAAGCAGTGGGAAGAAAAGAACGCGGGCTGGAAGATCGCCCCCGAGGTGGTCGGCTGGGCGCAGTGCCAGGACAAGGCAACGACGCTTGCCGCCGCCGGCACGCCGGTTGCCATGGCCTATGTCGGCTCGCGCACGCTGAAGGAATTCGCCCAGAACGATCTTATCGTTCCGGTGCCGATGACCGACGACGAGAAGAAGGCCTATTATCCCCACATCGTCGACACCGTGACCTTCGAGGGTAACCAGTGGGGCGTTCCGATCGCCTTCTCCACCAAGGCGCTGTACTGGAACAAGGATCTCTTCAAGCAGGCCGGCCTCGACCCCGAGACGCCGCCGAAGACCTGGGCCGAAGAAATCGAGATGGCCAAGACCATCAAGGAAAAGACCGGCATTCCGGGCTTCGGTCTCTCCGCCAAGACCTTCGACAACACCATGCACCAGTTCATGCATTGGGTTTACACCAATAACGGTGCGGTGACCGATGCCGAAGGCAAGGTCACGCTCGACAGCCCGCAGATTCTCGCCGCGCTGAAAGCCTATAAGGACATCGTCCCCTACTCCGAAGAAGGCCCGACGGCCTATGAGCAGAACGAAGTCCGCGCCATCTTCCTCGACGGCAAGGTGGCGATGATCCAGGCCGGCTCCGGTGCAGCCGACCGTCTGAAGAAGACGCAGATCAGCTGGGGCATCACGACGCTGCCGCTCGGTCCCGACGCCAAGGGCCCGGGCACGCTGTTGATCACCGACAGCCTGGCGATCTTCAAGGGTTCGGGGGTCGAGGACAAGGCGATAGAATTCGCCAAGTTCATCACCTCGCCTGATGTCCAGCCGGAATACGAGCTGCAGGGCGGCGCCGGCCTCACCCCGCTGCGCCCCTCCGCCAAGGTCGACGAGTTCGTCGCCAAGGATGCCAATTGGAAGCCTTTGATCGACGGCATCAGCTACGGTGGTCCCGAGCCGCTGTTCACCGACTATAAGGGCTTCCAGAACTCGATAATCGAGATGATCCAGTCGGTGGTAACAGGCAAGGCCGAGCCGGAGGCAGCGCTCAAGAAGGCTGCCGGCGAAATCGAAGCCTTCAAGTAAACCTCTCCTGGGGTCGCGACGGCATCAGCCGCGGCCCCTCCCCTATCATGATCGAACATGCGACCAGGCCGCCGGTGGAGACAGATTTTTGGGACAGCTCCTTCTCAACAAAGTTCAGAAATTCTATGGCGACTACGAAGTTCTGAAGGGCGTGCAGCTCGATGTGAAGAACGGCGAGTTCGTCGTCTTCGTCGGCCCGTCCGGCTGCGGCAAGTCCACCCTGCTGCGGATGATCGCCGGCCTCGACGCGACGACGGCTGGAGATATCGTCATCGATGGCGTCAGGGTCAACGACCTGCCGCCGGTCAAGCGCGGCATTGCCATGGTGTTTCAATCCTATGCGCTCTATCCGCACATGACCGTCTTCGAAAACATCGCCTTCCCGCTTCGCGTCGAAAAGATGGAAGAGGCAAAGCTCAAGGCCAGGGTGGAAAATGCGGCGCGCATCCTTCACCTGGAACAACGGCTGCAGCAGAAACCCGGCGTGCTGTCCGGCGGCCAGCGCCAGCGCGTCGCAATCGGCCGCGCCATTGTGCGCGAACCGAAGATATTCCTGTTCGACGAGCCGCTGTCCAACCTCGACGCGGCGCTGCGCTCCGACATGCGCATCGAGCTTGCCAAGCTGCACCGGGCGTTGAAGGCGACGATGATCTATGTGACGCACGACCAGGTCGAGGCCATGACCATGGCCGACCGTATCGTCGTGCTCGACGCCGGCGACATCTCCCAGACGGGGGCGCCGCTGGAGCTTTATCACAAGCCGGCCAACCAGTTCGTCGCCGGCTTTATCGGCAACCCGAAAATGAATTTCCTGCCCGTGACCTGCAAGGGCGCCAGCGCCGGCGGCGTCCAGGTGGAGTATCTCGGCCAGACGGCCGTTCTGCCGGTGACGCCACGTGACGGCATGGCCGGCAAGACGCTGACCCTCGGCATCCGCCCCGAACATATCCAGCTCAACGGCGGCGATATCGTCTTTACCGTGACGCCGACGGTGATCGAGCGCCTCGGCGCCAATACCGTCGCCTACGCCTCGCTCAACGGCGAGTCCGAGAATTTCTGCGCTATGCTGCCCGGCAGCGTCGGCATCCGTCCGGACGCGCCTGTTTCGACCGGCATCAATGCCGCCGATTGCCATCTCTTCGACGAGGCAGGCATAGCCTTCGAGCGGCGTGTGGAACTGACCGAAATCGATATGAACGTGATCAACCCGACGGCGGCGTGAACCGACTGGCTCTGTTTCAGCGGTTCGTCTTGCTAGGGGTCGGGTCGGGGCGAAATGACACCTAGGCAACTGCGGCTGACCGCCGGCAGGAGTCGGGCTGTTTTTCACTATACGAACTTCGTGAGGATTCGTGCGCCAAAGAGGTGGGAAAAACAGGCCGCCGGCAGTGAACTCAACTCCACCTTGTCGTCGTTAAATTGTAACTGCGTGCCACCTGGCCTAAGCGATAGCGTTCTTGTAATGCCTCAGTTCAAGTTCCAAAAACAGTCTACATCAATCAAATGGATCTCTAATGAGTGCGCGCCTATCGACGGCCATTAGAATCGGGGAAGCCGCAAAGGCGATTTTTCGAAAAACTCAGAGCTTTCCAGGCCCAGAATTCGGAAAGCATGCAGACCTCCGCGAAAGCGAACACGTCGGTGTTGAACCGATGCTTTTGGCGCTTTCGATGGAGTTAGCACTCAAAGCGTGGTTCGTTTTCGACTACGACGATCCAAAGGTTGTCAAATCGCACAACCTGATGAAACTGTTTGATAGCCTGAAGCCCGAAAGCCAAGAGAAACTCGACGCGGAGTTCAGAAGGTCAGTGGTCCCGTACTATCCCAACGGTTTCTTCATCGACCACAGCATTCGTCACATTCTGGATCAGCATCAAGATGCCTTCACCGACTGGCGCTACCTTCACGAGGCAAAGAAATCGATGATGTTTGATCAGGGTGCTTTTGAGGCAACGCTCGAAATGGTGCTCCGTGAGTTCGAGAAGAGATATCGCATTGAGCGGGTGAAGCCGCTTTAGCCATCGTGAAAGCAGTCCGGATTGGGGAAGCCCTGGTGCGGCGTTGAATATTCATTTCGAGCGGTAGCTTCGGCACAGAAACTTTCCTCCGCGGCGAAGGGCTAATGACCGCAATGGGGCCGTGAGTGGACTGGCGGCTTTTGATTGCTATCTGGATAGCTGTCTTGCGCCTGCCTTCGAGAGGGCAGTTGCCGGCCCAGCGTCGGCCATTCAACGGACTTAGGAAAATCGTCTGCTCCTGCAAGAAACTGCCATTCGGCCGGTAGGGACAGCCGTCTGGCATAGTGCCACTTTAGCCATTCTGCGGAGGCTTTTGTTCTCCAGCGCTCATGCTAAGGTTGCGCACTCAGGGGGAGCTATGCGGATCAAATTCGTTGAAATCTCAAATTTCCGTAAATTGAAGTCGACCCACCTCGACTTGGACAAAAAGACGACGATTCTGGTTGGTGCTAACAACAGCGGCAAAACGTCCGCGATGGTGGCTCTGCGCATCTTCCTCCTATCGCCGATCCGGCTTACGCTACGCGACGTGACGATCGCCAATTGGACGAAGATCGATCTCTTGGGAGACGAGTGGGAGGCGGATGCGGAGGCGACCGTCGATTTGGACCTGCTCCTTCCGTCGCTCGACGTCTGGCTCGACGTTCCGCTTAGCGAAATTCAGCACGTGGTCCACGTCCTGCCGACGCTGGATTGGTCCGGCGGGATGCTCGGGGTGCGGCTCACCTATCGGATCAAAGATCTCGACAAGCTCAAGACCGAGTACCTCGCGCAGCGCAGCGCCGCCCGCGATGCGTCTACCACCAGCCCGAACGGTGAAGTGATCAAGATCGCGGTGTGGCCGCGTAGCCTTACCGACTTCCTGGAGCGACGACTGCGGGCACATCTTGAACTATCGGCCTATCCGCTCGACCCGGCCGCTGTCACGCTGCCGGGCAGGAACGGGCTTGCAACGCCGCAGATTCTGCCCGCCAGCACGCTGGCATTCGATCACCCCCCGTTTAAGAACCTTATCAAAATCGATGAGATCGCCGCGCAACGCGACTTTGCGGACGCAGGGAGCAACGATGGCGGAGAGGACAAAGGGGAGGCCACCGCTCGTCGTTTCAAGCGGCGCCTATCGGATCAACTGCGCTCCTACTACGACCGGCATCTCGATCCGTCGAAGACCCCTTCCGACAAGGACTATGAGGCACTCGGCGCGATCCAAGCGGCCGAACGCAGCTTCGACGCGCGCCTTGAGGCAGGCTTTGCTGCCGCATTCGAGGAGCTTGAAGACCTGGGATATCCCGGCATGAGCAACCCCAAGCTCAAAATTTCGACACTACTTCGAGCGACTGACGGACTGAAGCACGGCTCGTCGGTGCAGTATCAGGTGGCGGATCCCTCGGGCGACGGCACTAAGACACTCAAGCTCCCTGAGGACTATTCTGGATTGGGTTATCAGAATTTGATCGCCATGGTGTTCATGCTGATGGGCTTCCGCGACGAGTGGATGCGTGTCGAAAAAGCGGGCATTCTCGAAGGCTCGGATGTCTCGCACGAGATCCAGCCTCTGCATCTCGTGCTTGTCGAGGAGCCTGAAGCCCATCTTCATGCGCAGGTACAGCAGGTCTTCATCAACAAGGCCTATGACCTTCTTAGAAAGCACTGCGATCTCGGTGCCGGAGATACCTATTGCACCCAGCTCATTGTCAGCACTCATTCAAGCCACGTCGCGCACGAGGCGGATTTCGCAAACCTGCGGTATTTCCGCCGCCGGCCTGCCGTGAGCAAGGGGGAAACCCCGACAACGACAGTCGCTAACCTTTCCCATATTTTCGGTGACGGCGACGACACGAAGCGCTTTGTGAAGCGGTACCTCAAGGCCACTCACTGCGATCTCTTCTTCGCGGATGGGGTCGTCTTCGTCGAGGGCCAGGCCGAGCGCATCCTCGTACCCCACTTCATCCGTCATCACTTCCCTGAGCTATCACGCCGCTACGTCACTCTGCTTGAACTCGGCGGTAGCCACGTTCACAACTTTCGCGATCTGGTCGACGCCCTCGGGATCGCGACGCTGATCATCAGCGATCTCGACGCGACAGTGGCGACTAAAATAACCGACAAGAATGGCCAGGAAACGACGCGTTGGAAGTCGGCGCGTCCCGAGCAGGGTAAAGCGCAGCAAACAGCGAACTCGGTGCTGAAGGAGTGGCACCCCAAGAAGAAGATGATCGACGAACTGGTCGCACTGCCCGCCGACGGCCACGCATCGACGGCGGGCTGCGACTATGAACTCTATGTCGCCTATCAGAAGCCGGTCAAAGTCGAGGGCGCAGGCGACGGCTACAGCCTCGCAATCCCTCGGACCTTTGAAGACGCGCTAATCCTGGAAAATCTTCCGGCCGTCGCGAAGGTCGAAGGTTCGGTCACGTCAGCCAAGATCCGTGCCATCGTCGCGGAGGGGCTGTCTGGCAACGACCTTGAAGATGAACTGTTCGAATTGCTGAAGACGGCCGAAAAGGCAGCGTTCGCGCTTGATTGTTTAATGCTTGAAGATCCCAAGGCCTTGAAGCCCCCGAGCTATATCGCGGCCGGTCTCAAATGGTTCGAAACGGCGGTTGGCATAGATATCTTGGGAAGCGAAATAAAAGCGGGACAAGCCAATGGTAGCGATTGAGACGGCGCCGCCGGACTTCGATGACGGTGCCGATGCGCAGATCCGGAACTGCCTGAATCCCGCCGACCCCAAAAGCTTCTTCCTCTATGCCGGCGCCGGTTCCGGCAAGACGCGCTCGCTGAAAAATGCACTCGATGCGTTTCGTGAAGACTATGGCGCAGCGTTCCGACGTTCGGGCAAGAAGATCGCAGTGATCACTTATACGAATGCTGCGGCCGACGAGATAGCTGAGCGTGTCGGGGAGGACCCGCTGTTCCCGATTTCGACGATCCACCGCTTCTGCTGGCGGCATATCGAAACCTATCATGCCGACATCCAAGCTTGGTTGCTAAAAACGCTTCCGACTGACCTTGCCGAACTCCATGAGAAGCAGGCAAAGGGGCGGGCCGGCACCAAGGCAGCGTTGGACCGCGAACGCGCCATCGCATCAACCATGCGGCGCCTCGAATGGCTCAGCGTTCCCCGGCGTTTTACATACAACCCCAATGGCGACAATTTCGGCCAGGACTCTTTGTCGCATTCTGAGGTTCTGAAAATCACAGCGGCCTTCATTGAAACCAAACCGTCGATGCGAGCGGTTCTCGTGAACAAATATCCCTTCCTGCTCATCGACGAGAGCCAGGATACGAACAAAGGGCTGCTCGAATCGTTTTTTGCGCTTGCCGCTGCAAACAAGGGAAAATTCGGCATAGGCTTGTTTGGGGACACCATGCAGCGCATTTTCCTCGATGGTCATCCCGAGCTGGAGCGTCTGGTGCCCGAAGATTGGGCTCGCCCGGCAAAGCGGTTGAACCATCGCTCGCCCCGGCGCGTGATCGCGCTCGGCAACGTGCTGCGTGCACCCGTCGATCGCCAATGCCAAGTGGCCCGCGACGACAGCGAAGTCGGAATTGTCCGCCTCTTTGTCGCACCTAGCACCACGCCCGACAAGCCAGGTTTGGAGCGATGGGTTCGCGAGCAGATGGCCGATCTGTGCGACGATTCCCAATGGAGAGATGAGGCGGAGGTCAAAGCGCTCACGCTCGAACATCATATGGCCGCATCGCGACGTGGATTCCTTGAAATGTTTCAAGCGCTCGATCGGGACTCGCGCCTCTCGACGGGGCTGCGGACCGGGGAGATTGCAGGGCTGAGGCTATTCACCGAACGCGTCGCTCCGCTCGTCGCCGCGGCGCGTGCGAAGGATGGATTCGCGGTCATGGCTCATCTGCGCGCGACCTCGCCACTTCTCAAGCGGTCAGCCATTTCCCAAACTTCGACCCCGGACGACCCGCTACTGCCGATACGCGCCGGCGTGGATGCTCTGCTCGCCTTGAATCCCGAGAGCCCTGCGACCGGTTTCCTCGCCGTGCTCGAATGCGTTGCCGAGCACCGGCTATTCGAGATTCCTGCCGCACTGCGCCCTTTTGTCGTCGATGATCCTGATCCCGCGACCAAGGATCTCGAGCCGATCACCGACGACGAGGCGTCAGACAACGAAGACGAGACTGCAGAGGCGTCTCCCGCAAGCCTCGACGCTTGGCGAGCATTTCTGGAGACACCCTACTGCCAGACGATTCCATACGCGGAATATGTCAGCGACCGCGGGCCCTTCGGCACCCATCAAGGCGTTAAGGGTCTTCAATTTGAGCGCGTGCTGGTGATTCTTGACGACAGCGACGCGCGGGGCTTCCTATTTTCCTACGACAAATTGTTCGAAGCCAAGCCGCACTCAGACACGGATCGCAAGCATCTTGCTGACGCCACCGATGGCGGCATCACGCGAACGCGTAGACTCTTGTATGTCACCTGCACGCGTGCTGAGAAGAGCCTGGCACTGGTTGCTTATACCGAGGATCCCGACGCTCTTGTTGCGGCCGCGATGCGCAACCAATGGTTTTCTTCCTCGGAGATCGAACGACTTGAAGGCTGATTTTTGTGTCTTGCGGCATAACGCAAGGTCTTTGCGGTGCGACCAGACTCATCTGGGCTTTTGGGATCGTAGGGACAACTGGCCCGGCACAGCAACGACAATGCGCACCGGGTGGCGCCCCTTCGATGTGAAGGTCGGCTGGTGTCCACGTTGATCTAAGCGCCTGCTGGCGATCGTGAATGAATGGCAGCTTCTGGGAGAGGAGGCTGGGCCACTACTGAACGATGAAAATGAGGGCGAAAGAAGTCATCCGCCGCGCGCACGTCTTGCGATATCAGCGACTGCATTCTTGCTGATACCGAGATCGCGAGCAATTCACCAATAACTGCGGCCTTCCGTGCTCAGGGCCATTCGCCCTCAACCGGAACCGACCCCTACCAGACGAGGCCGCGGGCGCTGACCTCTTCGACGCGGGTCACGACGCCGCCGCGATGAAAAACCATCGTATCGAACAGGTTGGACACCACGCAGGTGTGGTTCGGGATGATGAAGAGCTTCTCGCCGATCTGCGGCCGGGGGGTGGTGCAGTTCGATAGGTCGATCACGCCATGTTCTTCCGAGAGGCTGCTGATCCGCGCTTGGGGATAGCCGACGATCAGGCCGTAATCGCTAAAGCCCTGAAGATCCGAGGTCAGGGCCTTCGAGCCGGCGTCGATGACGGCGCGGTCGGCGTTTGGCCGTGAGACGACGGTTGCCAGCACATGCATGGCGCAGTCGTCCTCGCTGCAATGGCCCATGCGCACCATCTGGCGATCGTTGTAGATATAGGTGCCGGCGCGGTGTTCCGTCGCCGATTTGACGAGATGCGCCTCGAACAGGCTTGGCGTTCCGCCATTGCTGACGATCGGGCAGGTTATGCCTTCCGGTTTCAGGTGGTCCAGCGTTTCCACGATGAAGGCTTCGACGGCGGCGGCCGATTGCGGCTTCGGATAGGTGACGATGCCGCCGAAGGTGAGGCCGTCGGCAGCGGTTATGCGTTTGGCGAGCGAGGCCGCTTCCTCCGGCGTCTGCACGCCGCAGCGGCCGCCGCCGGTGTCGCATTCCACCAGCACCGTGATCGGCTTGTGGCCGGAAAAATGCGCCGCCAGCCCGTCGACCGTCGTTTCGCTGTCGGCGACGACCTTCAGGGCCGGGATTTTCTCGTTCAGCCTGGCCAGGCGCTCGAGCTTCTGCTGTCCGAGGATGTTGAAGGTGATCAGGATGTCGCCGAAGCCGGCTTCGGCAAAGACTTGCGCCTCGCTGATCTTCTGGCAATTGATGCCCCTGGCGCCCGCGGCAATCTGCGCGACGGCCAAAGCCGGAATCTTGTGCGTCTTGATATGCGGGCGAAAATTCAACCCGTGTTCGTCCATATAGGATTGAACGCGGTTGATGTTGGCAGCCAGCCGGTCTTCGTCGATGACAGGCCGCGGCGTCGAGAGATCGGCGATCCTGTCTCCTGCCTTGGCGACGACGGCAAACCGGGCATCATGCATCTAGGCGGCTCCGCGTTCTCTACCATGTGGATCGGCGACGATCGGCCATATGGTCTTCGGCGCCCGCTTGTACGGCGTCGTCGCCGGATTATTGGGATAGGGCGTTCCGGCCGAGCAGTAAAGGATCTCGGCGGCAATCCTGGAGAAGGATGCGAAGAAGTGGTTGGTGGATTTGATCACCAGGATCTTCTGCTTCTCGGGATCGATGCCCATCACCGAAAACAGGCTCGGATCGAAGCTTTGCGCACGCGTCGAATTGAGGATGATGTCGATGCCGTTGAGCACGATATGGGCGGCATCGCCGAACGGCGCCAGGCTCTCGCCGAACCGCATCTCTGCATTCCTGACCAGCTTGACGACCTTCACCGTGCCGTCGATCGGATTGCCGGTACCGGGCGCCGACTTGGCGCCGAAGCGCAGCGGAATTTCCGCCCCCTCGCCTGCCGCAAAACAGATCTGCACGGCCACCGGATCCCAGATGGTGCCGATAGCCGCATTGGTGACGCCGCGGGCCATGAGTTCCGCGAGAACAACGGTCGCGTCCCCGGCCGTGCCGCCGCCCGGATTGTCCCAGACATCGGCGATGATGACGGGCCATGCGGTTGAAGCAATCGCGCGCGCGACGGCTTGCCTTTCGTCGATCTGCGGGACCATGAAGGTGCCGCGCTTCGAAAACAGCTCAAGGCCAAGGTCGCGCGCCAAAGCCGCGCCCTTTTCCGGCTTGTTGTCGGTCACGACAAGCAGCTTCGTCCCCATTTCGGGAACGTCGCCGACCATGAAGCCGTGGATCACCGAGATCGACAGAACGTCCGGATCGGTCTTCTCGATCTGCATGATTTTGTCGACGAAGGAGCGCATCGGTTCGCGCGATGTCGGGAAGACGTCGATCATCCGGCAGTCGAACACTGAAATGACCGGTTTGACCCGGCCTTCGAGCGTGTCGACCGCGATGCGCCAGAGATCTTCGGCGCGGTCGACGAAGTCCGTATGCGGGAATTCCTTGAAATAAACGGCGAAATCGAGCGCCGTGACGCGTTTTGTCGTGAGATGGCTGTGCGGATCGAGTTCGGCGCAGATGAGGACGTCAGGCCCGACGATGTCGCGCATGCGCGAGAGGAAATCGCCTTCGGTGTCCTCATATCCGGCCGCCACCATGGCGCCATGCAGGCCCATGACGATGGCGTCGACAGGCATTGCCGCGCGGAGTTGGCCGAGGATTTCGTCACGCAATTCCTCGTAGGTCGCCCGGTTGACGAGGCCCGCGGGGTCGGCCCAGGTCGCCGTTCCCTCGATCAGTTGCCAACCCTTTTCCGCGGTGATGCGCCTTCCGACGGTGATCGGCGCGGTGCAGAGCGTCGGGGTTTCCGGATGTTGGCCGGGCGGCGCATAAAGCGAGGCTTCGAATGCGCGGCGATCCACGCAGATCGGGGAAAAGGTGTTGGTCTCGGTCGCCAGTGCTGCGGTGAAAATGCGCAAGAAAGTCGCCTTCGTGTTGTCGGCCCTGCTTTACCCCATCGGGTTCGGCAGGTAGCCGGTGAAACCTGAGATTTTCCAGCGCCCTTGGTGAAGCCTGCAATAATAGAGCGTCTGCCATTGCAGGACGTCGCGGGTGTTGTCGCTCTTGGTGATGCCGCCGTCGAATTTCTTGCGAACGAGCGCCATTTCGCCCTCGATCTCGATATCCTCGAGCGTCGTCGTGGTGAAGATCGCCGTGCGCGCATCTTCCGCAAAACTCTGCTCGGCGAAATCTTTTGCCTGCCTCAGCCATTCCTGGCGATAGGCCGACAGCGTCGGAAATGCCAGCCGCCACCTGTCGGGGCTGACCTGCTTCTGAGCATCGATGCCGATGAAGCCCTCTTCGACGAAGTCATGCTCCACCATCGACCAATCGGCGGCCAGAAAGGCATCGATATCGCGCGGAACGAGCATTTCCCAGATCGCCTGCCGGGCGCTGTCGGTGGGGAAAGGATTCTGGAAAGGATCGCGCATATCAGCCCCGGATTGAAATTCTTTTCATAATTCATGTTTTTCACTGGCCAAATTCTGCTTTCTATGGTCCTTTGTCAACTTATCAAGAAAATAATTTGCAAGGACTTCAGCATGCCCATCAAGCGCTATGGCACTGTTCAAACGGGGGCCGGCGGCAAGGCGCTGCCTTTCGCGCGTGCGGTCGAAGCCGACGGATGGCTCTATGTTTCCGGGCAGGTTGCAATGGAAGATGGCGAGATCATCGACGGCAACATCATCGCCCAGACCCACAAGACGATCGCCAATGTTCTTGAGATTCTCGAGGAGGCTGGATACGGCGTCGAGCATGTCGTGCGCGTCGGCGTCTGGCTCGACGATCCGCGCGACTTCTGGACCTTCAACAAGATCTATCAGGAGTATTTCGGCGAACACCCGCCGGCGCGTGCCTGTGTGCAATCGTCGATGATGGTCGATTGCAAGGTTGAGATCGACTGCGTGGCCTATAAGAAGAAGGATGCTTGAGGAATAAGGGTGGGAACGGGCTTGGATATCTTTTCGACATTGCAGGAAGATAAGAGCAAGCTCTCCCCCTCCGAGAGCCGCATCGCGGAGATCATCGTCAACGACTTCGAGTTCGCCGTGAACGCCTCGATCATCGAGCTCGCGGAACGGGCCGAGGTATCGCCGCCGACCGTCACCCGCTTTTGCCGGCGGCTGGGCTGCGAGAGTTTTTCCGACTTCAAGGTGCAGCTCGCCCGGACCGCCCATATCGGCGTTCGCTATCTGAAACCGGAATCGAAAAGCACCGATCCGGCCGATGTCGCCCAGGATATCATCACCAAGGCCCAGAACGCGCTGTTTCTGCTGCACCGGTCGCTCGATCTGGCGGCGATCGAAGCTGCCGTTTCGTTTATCGCCAAAGCCGATATGATCTACGCCTTCGGCTCGGGCGGCAATTCGTCGATGATCGCCGACGAGCTGCAGAACCGGCTCTTCCGTCTCGGGCTTCGCATCACCGCCAGTTCCGATCACAGCATGCAGCTGATGATGGCGGCCGCGGCGAAGCCTGGCGACGTGCTGATCGGCTCGTCCTTCTCAGGGCGCAACATGGAGCTGGTGCGGGCCTTCGAGCTTGCCCGCGGGGGCAAGGTGAAGACGATCGCGCTGACCCAGACGGCAAGCCCGGTTGCCAAGGCTGCCGAAATCGTCGTGCCGATCGACCTTCCCGAAGGCAACAACATCTATCGCCCGACCTCGACACGCATCGCCTATATCGCGACGGTCGATATTCTGTCGAGCCTGGTCGCCTATGCGGTGCAGCCGAAGGCCACGACCACGCTTCGGCGCATCAAGCAGCAGCTCGTCATCCACCGCGACGGCGACGACCGGCAATTGCTTGGAGATTGAGGTTCATGAACGGGAGCGATAGAAAATGACGAAGTCGATAGCGATCGTCACCGGCGCTGCGGGCGATATCGGTGCGGCGATCGCCGCGCGGCTCGCCAATGACCATGATGTCGTGTTTCTCGCCGATATCGATGCCGCCGCTGCGGCTGCCGTGGCCTCAAAGCTCGGGCCGGACAATCGCTTCGTGGCCGTCGGATGTGACGTGACCAGCGAGGCGAGCATTGCGGAACTGGTCAGACGCGCCGCCGACGCCGGCGTGGTGCGAACATTGGTCAATAATGCCGGGGCGGCCCGCGCCACCAGCCTGCACGAGACGACGCCCGAGATCTGGCGGGCGGACGTTGCGCTCAATCTCGAAGCGGCATTCCTGTGTTTCCGTGCCGTCGAGCCGATGCTGAAGGCTTCGAAGGGGTCCGTCGTCAACATCGCCTCAGTCAACGGCATGAATGTCTTCGGACACCCGGCCTATAGCGCCGCCAAGGCCGGCCTTCTGCACTTCACCCGGCTGGTGGCCGTCGAATACGGCAAGTTCGGCATCCGCTCCAATGCGGTTGCACCCGGCACGGTGAAGACGCAGGCCTGGGAGAAACGCGCCGCCGCCAATCCGAATGTTTTCGAGGAAGCCCGCCGCTGGTATCCGCTGCAGCGGGTCGTCGACCCCCAGGATGTCGCCAATGCCGTTGGCTTCCTTGCCGGTCCGCTTGCCGCAGCCATATCTGGCGTCTGCCTGCCTGTCGATTGCGGCCTGACGGCAGGCCAGGCCGAGCTGGCGCGGACCTTCTCCCAATCGGAACATTACTGACATTCAGATGAGCGCATGAGCCGGCTTTTCCCCGACGTCTTCCGCAAGCCGGCGATCCGCGCCAGCATGATCGCCATTTTCACCTTCGGAATGGCAGGCGCAATGACCGCACCCTATCGTTCCATCGTGGGCATCCGCGAATTGGGCTTGAGCGACGGTCTCTATTCCGTGCTGAGCTTCGCCTCGGCGGCCGTCAACGTGGTCATCAGCATCCTGCTCGGCAATCTCGCCGATCGGCTCGGCGAGTACCGCTCGGCGATGATCGGCGCCTGCCTCTTCGGCATCGTCGGCTACGGCATGGTCTATAGTTTTCCGAGCGCGGCGGTCTTCGTCATCAGCGGGCTGCTGCCGCTGCCGATCTACGGGGCGCTGAACTCGCTGCTGTTTGCCAATGCACGCGCGGCGATGCACGGCATGAACCGGAGCGACATGGTGACGGCCAATTCAGGTGTGCGCGCCATGATCTCGCTCTCCTGGGTGCTGATTCCGGGAGTGACCGGCCTGCTGCTTTCGGGCGCATCGAGCATGCTGCCGGCCTATCTCTTTGCCGCCATCTCCTGCCTCCTCTGCCAGGGCATCATCCTCTTCGCCCTGCCGAAGCGGGTGGCAATGGAGATGGCCGCGGTTCATCATCTCACCTATCTCGGCGCGCTTCGCCAGGTAGTGTCGCCGCGGATTTCAGCGCATATCGCCGGTGTGGCGCTGATCACCAGCACGCTGCATCTGAACGACGCCCTTCTGCCGTTGATCGCCACCGGTGCTGCCCATGGCGCGCTCAGCGATGTCGGCATTCTTGTCGGCATCGTCGCCTTGCTGGAAATCGTCTTCATCATCGTCTGGTCGCGGATTGCACGGAAAACCGGGCAGATGACGGCGCTTGCCGCCGGCACCATCATCTATGCGGTGTTCCTCAGCCTTCTCGGCTTTGCCTCGCAGCCGTGGCACCTCTATGCGCTGACCTTGATCGCCGGCATCGGCGCCGCCGCGATCATCAGCATTCCGATCACCTATCTGCAGGATCTCATCGCCGATCGGCCGGGCCTCGGCAGCGCGCTGATCTCCGTCAATATCTTTGCCAGCGCCGGGATCGGCGCGCTGGTCTTTGCCGCCGGCACAGCCGTGGCGGGCTATTCTGGAACCGCCATTCTGAGCGCCGTCGCGGGATTGTCGGGCATCGCGATCCTCGGCTTCTTGCAAAGGCGCAATGTCCATCGAGCCGACGCTTAACGCATCGGCGTGTTATGGATCAGAAGAATGTGGCTTTCATCACTGTTGGTCTTGTGACAAGGGTGACGCACCACTTCCTTTGAAGGCGACATGAAGGCGATCTCCGGCACCAATCTCGAGCAGGCCAAATCTCACAACCGGCGTGTGGTGATCGAGGCTGTGCGGACGAACGGTCCTTTGTCGCGCGCGGCGATCGCCCGAATGACGGCGCTGACTGCCCAGACCGTATCCAACATCGTCGAGGAGCTGGAGAAGTCGCATCTTCTCGTCCCGGCCGAGGCACAGAAGCTGGCGCGCGGCCAGCCGATCATCCCCTATTCGATCAATCCCGCCGGCGCCTATTCGATCGGCCTCGAACTTGGCCGTCAACGGGCAAGCGGGGTTCTGACGGATCTTTCCGGCGCCGTCCGCGCGCGCATCGAGCGCCACGTCGAACATGCCGATCCGCAAAGGGCGATGCCGGCTCTGCAGGCGATCGTCGAGGATCTTCAGGAGGCCTTTGCCTTCGACCGGAACCGGCTGCTCGGCGTCGGCATGGCCCTGCCCGGCCGCTATGCCGATGGCGGCATCACCTCTCTCAGCCCGCAGAACCTGCCCGGCTGGCAGGATTTTCCCGTCGGGCATGAACTGGAACAGCGGGTCAAGGTGCCTGTGCTCGTCGAAAACGATGCGACGGCGGCGGCGATCGGCGAGCGTCTTCATGGCGTCGCCCGCGGTTTGAGCAGCTTCGTCTACCTGTTTCTTGCCGGGGGTGGCGGCATCGGCGCCGGAATGTTCCTCGACGGCCACCTCTACAAGGGCAGCCGCAACAATGCCGGCGAGATCGGCCATATCATCGTCGAGCCGCACGGCAAGCTCTGCAGCTGCGGCAAGCGCGGCTGTCTGGATCGTTACATCTCGCCGACCGTCGCCTACGAATTCATGGGCATTGCCAATGCCGAGGAACTGTCTTCGGACGATCTCGACGCGCTGATCGCCAAAGGCGGCGAAGGCCTGGACGCCTGGCTCGATCAGGCCGTCCAGCCGCTGCGACAGACCCTGGACTTTCTCGAACTGGCCTTTGATCCGCAGACCATCGTGCTCGGCGGCAGCGTATCGACATCGCTGATGCTTCGGCTTGCCGAGCGACTGGAGCCGCTGCACACGCCGATCGATCCCGATCGAAAGCGGGCGGTGCCCCGCGTCATGATCGGCATGACCGACAAGGATACGGCGATCCTCGGGGCCGCCGCCCTGCCGATCTTTTCCGAAACCAATCCGCGCTTCGACGTCCTGCAAAAGCCGCTCGGCTAATTTCGCTGAGCCGATCGCCTCTGATCCTGGCATAGAGATATGCCCGGCCCACCGGCTATTCGAAGAGAATGAGGCTGGCCGGCGTTGGCGGCATCGGTTTGACCGTGACGCCGGCAAGACCGGCCTGTCTTGCCATCTCGGTCAGCTCACTTTGCGTATAAGCCTGGCCCGCCGGCGTGCTGGCGAGCATTTCCCAGGAGAACGCCGCGGGAAAAGGCGGCGACACGCCATCTTCGTTCGGCACGAAATCGACCGCAACGATCCGACCATCCTTCGCAAGGCTTGCGGCGATCTTTCGTAACAGCTGGGCGCATGTCGGCACATCGAAGTGGTGCAGGAAATTTGGAAGCAGGACGAGATGATAATCCGTGCCCCACTCGACATCGAAGGCACTGCCGGCGATTGTCCGATACCTGTCAGCCACGCCGGCTTTATCCGCATTCTGCTTCGACAGCTCCAACACGGCGGCCCAGTCGACGGCGACGATCTCCGCCGATGGAAAGGTTTTCGCAATTTCGATCCCGAAAACGCCTGGACCTGCAGCAATGTCCAGAACCTTTTTGGGAGACCTTGGCCAGCCGGAGATTTCGCCAGCCAATATTTTGGCGCTGAGCCCGGTAAAGGAGCCCATGCCGCGCGCAAACTTCAACCAGACGGGATTGTCTGCCGACATGTTCGCAAGCCCGGTCGAACCGCCGTTTCGCACGGCCGCGGCCGGATCGCGCAGAAAATTATCCAGTATTTCGGGTGCGGCGACGAACTCGACGGCAGAGCCCATATAGGCCGGCGAATTGCGATCGAGGAACATTCTGGTCGAGGGCGTCATTCGGTATTGTCCGCTCTCCTTTGTCAGGAAACCATGGACCACAAGGTAGTCGCACAGGATGCGCACCCCACGCTCCGAGGCGTTCGTTGCCGACGCCAGCAAGGCTGCCGTTTTGCCATCGCCGATATGCGTAAAGAGATCGAGCTCGATGGCCGCCTTGATCGCTGCCGTCTTCCGGCAGGCAAACAGTGCATCGACCACGAGTTCGGGCGACACGACGCCGGCATTGAAGTCCTCGACGATCGTTTCCATGGTATCCCCCAAGAGCCCTCGATCGGTCTTGCCTGGCAGCGCCAGCCGCGGAAATTATGCGTACATTCGCATATTCTACAATACTTACCGCGCTAAGCCTATCGGGTGCCCCAATGGCCGACCGTCAACCTCGCAGACCTACTCGGCGGTCGACCGGGACCGTTCTGTCACGGTCCCGGTCCTCGCCTTACGACTGTTGCAGCCCGTAGAGCAGCGGCATCAGGCCGGCGAGCGCCTTGAAGCGTTCCCATGACTTGAAGGAGGGTTTCGTCCAGCCGGTTTCGGCAAGTCCGGACAGGCGCGGAAAAACGAGGCGGTCGAAGACGGCGCGATCCGTCATCGGCTCGGACCAGATGCAGGCCTGGATGCCGAGGAGTTTGCCTTTCTGCGCGTCCGTCCAGCCGCCGACCGGATCGAAATTATAGAGCTTTTCAGCATCTGACGTTCCCGCCCAGCTGGCGCCGGGCTCGTCCCAGTCCGGTCTCAGCGCCATGTCGAGGTAGTAAACCTGCCCAGGGCACACGACCAGCTCGTAGCCGCGTCCGGCAAGTTCGGCCGAGACCTCGACATTGCGCCAGCTGCAGAGATAGCTCTTCGCTTTGTCGATGACATCGCCATGCGCCGCCTCTTCCCAGCCGCCGGTGATGCAGCCTTTGCTCGCCAGGAAACGCTGCACGCGCTCCAGGAATTCGGCCTGCAGGATCGCCGCACCCGAGCCGTGAATGTCGTCGGCGCCATGGGTGTTGGTCACGACGTTCAGCCGCTTAGCATGCGCGTCGGCAATCGCATCGCCGGCCACGCTACGCAAGCGGTCGAGCGCTGCCGGCGAGCCGGACCATGCACCGAGCGGCACCTCGTCGGCGCCGAGATGGATGGTCTTGAACGGAAAGAGCTCGATCAGTTCCGTCAGGATGGTCTCGACGATCTCGTAGGTTTGCTCGAGGGCGGGATTGATGCAGTTGTCGGGAAAACCCTGAACGGAATAGTAGCTGCCGACCTCGGACGGATCGCGCAGTTCCGGTATCGCCTGCAGCATCGCGTAGCAGTGACCGGGCACATCGATCTCCGGCACGATCTCGATGCCGAAGCTCTTTGCCTCAGCGACGATCTCGCGGATGACTGATTTGGGATAGTAACCGCCCGTGCGGGCCGGGCTCGAACCGAGGAGCGGCGGAACCGCAAGACCGTGGCCGCGCCAGGCGCCGATCTCGGTCAGCGCGGGATAGGCGTCGATCTCCACGCGCCAGGCCTCGTCGTCGGAAAGGTGCCAGTGGAAGCGGTTGAGCTTGTTCCAGGCAAGCACCGCGATCAGCTTCTTGACCTCGGCGGCGCCGTAGAACTGGCGGGCGACATCGAGATGCAGCCCGCGCCAGCCCATCGCCGGCTCGTCGACGATCTCGCCGGATGCCGGAAACTGGAAGACGCCGGGATGCAGCCTGGCGCCGCGCCAGATCTGGCCGAGTGTGACCAGGCCGTAGAGAAAGCCGGTGCGGCTGCTCGCCTCGACCGTCAGCCTCTCCTCTTCAAAGCTCAGCCGATAGGCTTCGGGACCGAAACCGGCGGCCTCCTTCAGGGCGACCGGCACTGCGCCTTCCGCTTCGGTGCGCACAATGCCTTCGACGGCGAAGAGATGCTCCACCAGCGCCGCGAAACTTTGCGCTGCCGCCTCTCCTTCGCCACTCTGCGCCCGCGGCGCAAAACCGGCCGGCAACGGACGGCGGGACGTGACCGCCACATGGTTCGGCCAGGGAATGATCGACACCTGAACCGGCGCATTGACGGGAACCGGATAGATCTCGGCGCCCCGCTTCAGTGGCGCATTGCTGACCGAAGAGCGCGTCGGCTCGATGGTAAGCACGATCGTGCTGCCATCGGAAAGCGCGAGATAGCCGCTCGTCGCCCCGTCCGTCCAGTGGCGGAACTGCCAGCTCAGCGCGTAGACCGAGATCGTCCAGGTCTCGCCTGCGCCGAGAACGAAATTGGCCGGCGGCTGGAATTCGGTGAAATTGGAGAGCCGCTTCGAGACCGTGGCGCCTTCGACCCGCCCGGCCGGATCGACGCGGCCCGGACCGCTGATGCAGAGGGAGAAATTCGCAAGCGGCTCGCTGCCGAGGTTCTTGAGGCGCAGGACATAGGAGAATTCCTTGCCGTCGGCAGGCGGGTTCCAAAGGGTTTCAAGCCGCAGGGCTTTCGGTCGCGGTGTGGACATGGTCACTCTTTCCTCTTGAGAATCGGCTTTTGAAAATCGGGCCTTTGGAATTCAGCTCTTGAGCATTCCGGCATTGGAAACGCCGAGCGCGCGTATGAAGTGGTTGGTGCCGACCTGCTCGATCACGGTCGATTCAGGGCAGCTCAGCGAACGCACCTTTTCCGCCTGTTCGAGGAACCGTGCGCTTCCGCCCGTCACGAACGGCCTGCTGCCGTCCGGAACGGCTGAGAGCAGCAGCCTTGTATAGGGATGGCGCGGATCGGAGAGAACCCTCTCGGTGTCGCCCCATTCGACCATCTGGCCGGCAAACATCACGACGATCTCCTCGGCCACACGCGCCGCCGTTGCGATATCATGGGTGATATAGAGCATGGCGAGATCGTTTTCCCGTTTCACCGTCGCGAGCAGATCGAGAATATCCTTGCGGATGGAAACGTCGAGCATCGAGGTCGGCTCGTCGGCGACCAGCACGCTCGGTGCGACGGCAAGCGCCCGGGCGATGTTGACGCGCTGGCGCTGCCCTCCCGAAAGTTCATGCGGAAATTTCTGCCGGGTTACATCGGGTTCCAGCCCGACGCTTGCGAGCAGCCGGGTAATCTCCCCGGCGAGATCAGCTTTCGCGCCGCTCTGCCGATGCAGTTGCAGCGGCCGCGCCAGATGATGGCTGACGGTGAAGGCCGGGTTGAGCGACGAGAACGGATCCTGGAAGACCATCTGCACCTCGCGGCGGTAGCGATGTTCATCCCTCGCCTTGCCGCCGGCGGTCAGCTCCTGCCCGCGGAAAAACAGCCTGCCGCCGGTCGGCCAGTCCAGGCGCGCGATGATGCGGGCGCAGGTCGTCTTGCCGCAGCCGGATTCGCCGACGAGCGCCAAAGCCCGGCCGGGAAAGAGCGAGAAGGACACACCTTTCAGCGCGCGGACCGCGCCGAAATTGCGTTGTATGTCTTCCAGCCGGATCACGGCGTCAGCGACGACGGGATTTGCCTCCGCTTTCATGCCACGACTCCCGATAGATGCCGATGATCAGGAAGCTGCGGAATGGCATTCCAGAGCTTGCGCGTATAGTCGTGCTGCGGCGAATGGGCGACCTGGTGCACGTCGCCCACTTCGACGAGTTCGCCCTTCAGCATGACGCCGATGCGCCGGCAGAGCTGCGCCATCAGATGCAGGTCATGGGTGATGAAGAGCACGGAGAAGCCATAGGTCCGCTGCAGGTCGACGACCTGTTCGAGGATTTCCCGCTGCACGACCACGTCGAGCGCCGTCGTCGGCTCGTCCATGATGATGAGTTCCGGTCTCAGCGCCAGGCAGATGGCGATGACGATGCGCTGGCGCATGCCGCCGGAGAACTGGTGCGGGTAATCGCCGATGCGATGCGTGGGAATGCCGACGAGCCGGAACATCTCCTCGGCCCGAGCCCGGGATTCCGCATGCGAACAACCGGTGTGCCGGCGCAGAACGTCGTGGAACTGCGCCTCGACCCGCATCAGCGGATTGAGCGAATTCATCGCGCTCTGGAAGACCATGCCGATGCGCTTCCAGCGGATCCTCTGCAATTCGCGCTCCGGCAGCCGCAGCAGATCCTGCCCGTCCAGCCGGATGCCGCCGCCGCTGATCCAGGCGGGCGCCTTGGAAAGACGGGTGATGGCATAGGCGATCGTGCTCTTGCCGCAGCCGGATTCACCGGCAAGCCCGAAGATCTCGCCGCGGCCGATATTGAAGGAGACCTCCTTGACGGCGCGGAACTCTCCCTTGTCGACGAGGTAGTCGACATTGAGTTTTTCGATTTCCAGAAGATTGTCGCTCATCGGCCAAGCTCCAGTTCCCTGTTGCGGGCGCGGTTGAGGCGGAACCAGCGGGTCAGCGCCGGGCCGGAGCGGAGCTGCGGATTGGCGATCTCGTCGAAGGTGAAATTCAAAAGCGCAAGGCCAAGGCCGGTCAGCGCGATCCCGAGTGCGGGCACCCCGATGTCCCACCATGCGCCGACCATGATCGCCGAGGAATTCTGGGCGTTGTAGAGCATCGTGCCCCAGGAGGCTTTCAGCGGATCGCCGAAGCCGAGATATTCGAGCGTCGTCTGGGCAACGATGGCGTAGATGATGCTGCCGACGAGGTTGATCCCGATCAGCGTCGTCAGGTTCGGCAGGATTTCCACGAAGATGATGCGCCAGGCCGGCTCGCCGATCATCTTCGAAGCCGTGACGAAATCACGATTGCGAAGCGCCATCGTCTGCGACCGCGTCATGCGGGCGCCCCAGGGCCAGGAGGTCAGCGCGATGATGATCATGATCGTCATCGGCCCCACCGTGCCGGCGAAGGAGGCGAGCAGGATCAAGAGCGGCATGTTCGGGATGACGAGCACCGCATTCGTCGCAAGGTCGAGCACCGCATCCGTCCGGCCGCCGGCATAACCGGCGATGAGGCCAATCGCCGTGCCGAGAACGGTGATGGCAATGCCGGTGGCAAAGCCGACGGAGAGAGAGCTGCGGGCGCCCCAGACGAACTGGCGATAGACATCCCGGCCCATCTTCGTGGTGCCGAGAACATGTTCGATCGACGGCGGCTGATGCGAGCGTCCGACGCGCGCGCCCGGCTCGCCGGGTGCGACGAGCGGCGCAAACAGCGCCATCAGCCAGAGGACGGCGATGATGATGAGGCCGGCCAGCGCCTTTTTCTGCCTGAGGATAGGCCATAGGGTAAAGCTCATCACGCAGCCTCCCGCAATCTCGGATCGACAAGTCCGTAAATGATGTCGACGAGGAAGTTGGCGCTAAGGGTCGCAAGCGTCATCAGCAGCAATTGTCCCTGGATGACGGGGTAATCGCGGGCGATGCTGGCGGTATAGAGCGTCAACCCCAGGCCGGGATAGTTGAAGACGATCTCGGTGACGATCGAACCGCCGAAGACGGCGCCGAGCATCAGCGCCAGATTGGTCAGCACGGGAAGCATGGCATTGCGCGCACCGTAGCCGAACATGACGCTCAAGTGGCTCAGCCCCTTGGCGCGGCCCATGGTCACATAATCCTCGCCGAGCACCGAGATCATCGACGAGCGCATTGTCGTCTGGAATTCGCCGATCAGAAACGGCGAAAGCGTCAGGACCGGCAGGATCGCATGAACGAGGACGCTGCCAAAGAATGTGAAATTGAAGGCGGGATCGAGATTGGGATCATAGGCATAGCCGACTGGAAACCAGCGCAGAGAAACCGCGAAGACGAAAAGCGTCGTCAGCGCCACGATGACAGGCGGCACCGAAATCATGATTACCGACAGCGGCGAGACGATGGTGTCGAAACGTCCGCCGCGGCGCCAGGCCGAGATCGCACCGAGCACGACGCCGACGCAGAGCGAGAAGATGATCGCGGTGACCACGAGGAAGGCGGTCCAGAGCGTCGAACGGCCGAGAACCTGGACGACGGTCTGCGGATAATATTTGACCGAGACGCCGAGATCGAGGGTTGCAAGCCCCTTCACATAATCGACGAATTGCCAAAGCATCGGCTGGTCGACGGCGCCGAAGCGCGCCTTGATCGCCTCGATGGCGGCAGGTGTTGCCCGTGGACCGAGCTGGGCGATCATGGCGTCGACCGGGCTCCCCGGCATCAGCCGGGGGAGAATGAAGTTCACGACGATGGCGAACGCCAGGGCGACCGCATAGACGCCGAGGCGCCGGCTCGAAATGCGCATGATCGCTCCCTTGCGAGGCCTAACCGACCGGCTTCAGACGCAGCAGATGCATCAGGCGCATGCGGTTGTTGTCGTGATCCTCCGGATTCATCACGGGATCCTTGTCGGTGACCCAGCCGGTGAAACGCTTGCTGGAGAACTGATACCAGGTCGGCCCGTTGAAGACGGGCACGACGGGGAAGTCGTCGGCGATCAGCATCTGGATGTCGCTGAAGATCTTCTTGTGATCGTCGTCCGACGTCGCCTGCAGATATTGATCGAAAAGCGCGTCCAGCTTCGGGTTCGAATAACGCGAGGGCGCGCCGGTGATGCGCCCGCCATAGGCGGTCGACAGGCTCTGGTAATAGCCGCGGAACGGCGTTGCGCCGTCGGCGCGGGAGTTCATGACGACCTCGAAGCTGCCGTCGATGATCTCTTTGCGCCATTGTTCATATTCGGGCGTGGCGACCGACGCGTTGATGCCGCTAGCACGCAGCCCTTCGACGGCGATCTGCACCGCATCGATCCAGTCCGTCCAGCCGTTCGGAACGATGATCGGAAAGGCGATCGGCTTGCCGCTCGGCGTCGTCCGGAAGCCGTCGGCGCCCTTCTTGTAGCCGGCATCGTCGAGGACCTTGTTGGCCTTCTCGGTATCGAAGCCCATGAAGGCGTCCTTGTCACCCTCGGAATCCTTGTTGCGCCAGGTCTCAAAACGCGGCGGCAGGCCGGTCGCATGCTCGTTGACGACGGGATAGCCGAAGCCGGCAATATCGACCATGGACTTGCGATCCATGGCGAGGCTGAAGGCATGGCGGAAGTTCAGGTCCTTATAGGCTTCGAGGTTGCCCGCATTGCCGCTCTTGAAATTCATCTGGAAGGCGACGGTTTCGGCCGGCGGTTGCCAATAGCCGTTATGGTCGGCATCCAGCGCGATGAAGGTCTTGTCGATCTGCGGAATGAAGGAGCCGATCCAGTCCATATTGCCTTCCGGCAGGATGGCGAGCATCTGGTCGTTGCCGGAGATCTGCGGCAGCCTCAGGCAATCGACATGCAGCGAGGCGGCATCCCAGTAATTTGGATTGCGGCACTGCTCGTAGACCTGCGGCGTGAAGCGGCGCAGCTCCGTCATCGGGCCGGAACCGACCGGCTTCTCGTTCTTGAAGGCGACGGGATCGGAAACGTCCTTCCAGATATGCTCGGGAACGACGGCGAGGTCGGCCAGCGCTTCCGGGAAATCGGAGTTGACGGCCTTGAGATCGATCTTCACCTCGGTCGCCGACGGCGTCTCGACCGAGGCAACGGTCTGACCGACGCCGACCGTGTCGAGGGCTGCGTTCTTCAGCATGAGGCCGATCGTATATTTCACGTCGGCCGACGTCAGCGGCTGGCCGTCTGACCATTTCACACCGGGTCGCAGCGTGTAGGTGACCGATTTCATATCCTCGGAGAATTTGTAGGCGGTCGCCAGGCGGAAGACCGGTTTACCGCCATCCTCGGCATTGAAGATGACCAGCGGCTCGTAGATGAAATCCATCGTGCTCTGCCGGCGGCCGGCAAGATCGAACGGATTGAAGTTCTGAACCCAGCTGGTCTGCTCCTCGATGTGCATCGTCAGCACCGATTCAGCGGCCGCACTGCCCGTCCCGAAAGCGACGAGCGCCGTCAGAGCGGTTGCCGCTGCCCAGCCGTCGCGCACGGAAATGTTGCGAAACATGCTTTTGCTCGATCTCATTCCAACGTTCCCTCGTTCTTTATTTTTGAAGTCAATCAAATTGATTTAATATTGATAGTCAGTTTCCCGCCGGTGCGTCAATTGCCGATCTCAAATTTTTGCGGGCGGCATCCGGAGCCGTTCTCGGCAGACATCGAGATGCACAATTTCATGGTGAACAAAAAAATAAGGGCCGGGCTCGCCGCGTTAACAATTAAGGTACTTTTAAGTACGATAATTAATCCAACGATGGCGAATTGATCGGAAACTCCAGGTCAATAAGCATGACGCTGCTCGCCACGGCCGGGATGTTTGCCCGGGTTTCAACATATTCAACCTCCGAACCAGGCGAATTTCCCATGACGAGCATCAATACCAACAATTCCGCGATGGCTGCCCTTCAGACGCTGCGCAGCATCAATTCCAATCTCGAAACGACACAGAATAGTGTCTCCACAGGCTACCGGGTCGACACCGCGTCCGACAATGCCGCCTACTGGTCAATCGCCACCACGATGCGCTCCGACAACAAGGCGCTGTCTGCCGTGTCCGATGCGCTCGGCCTCGGCGCGGCAAAGGTCGATACGGCTTACACGGCAATGGACAGTGCGATCGACGTCGTCGACGAGATCAAAGCCAAGCTGGTGGCCGCGACCGAAGACGGTGTCGACAAATCAAAGGTCCAGGAAGAAATCGGTCAGCTGCAAGAGCAGCTGATGAGCATTGCCCAGTCGGCGTCGTTCTCAGGCGAAAACTGGGTCGCTGGCGCTGACGGCACGAAGAGCGTCGTATCGTCATTTGTTCGCGACGGCTCCGGCGCCGTTTCCGTTAAGATGACGGATTACGTTCTGGATACTGCCTCCCTGGGCAATGTGCTGTTCGGCATGAGCGGCGGGTCAATCGAAACCTCCACGGGTATCCTCGGAACGGCGGATGCAAACGGCGATTCCGTCTACTCGCTCGACATTACCAATTTTACCACCGGTCAGATCCAGTCGGCGCTGTCGACCATCGAATCCGCGCTGTCGGCGATGACGTCCGCCGGTGCGCAATTGGGCTCGGTTTCGACCCGCATCGAACTGCAGGAAGATTTCGTCGGCGCGCTGTCCGATTCGATCGACTCGGGCGTCGGGCGGCTGGTCGATGCCGACATGGAGGAAGAATCGAGCAAGCTGTCTGCCTTGCAGACGCAACAGCAGCTGGCGATCCAGTCGCTGTCGATCGCCAATTCGTCCTCCCAGAATATCCTGTCGCTGTTCCGCGGCTAATCGCAAACGCCGATGCGAAGGGAGCCGGGCGCATAAAACGCCCGGCTCACCTCCGCCGATCAAACGATCGAGCCTAGCCTTCCCGGCCGGACTCGATCGCATTTGGTGACCCTTTTGCCCTGATTTGCCGGTTGACATGTCGATCGTCTCGACCGCAAACATGATCGGTCTTCTCACCGGGGCAGAAAATGCCGCGCGCGCGGGATCATCGCATGGAACGAGTTGAGCCTGCCCATCCCGATGCAAGGCCTGCCATCGTCTGGCTCGGCTTCCTCGCCATGTGCATCGGCATGTTCATGGCGATCCTCGACGTTCAGGTGGTGGCGACGTCGCTGCCGACTATCCAGTCAGCGCTTGGTATCGATCCGGATCAGATGAGCTGGATACAGACGGCCTATCTCATCGCCGAAGTGGTGGCGATCCCGCTGACCGGCCTGCTGACGCGGCTTTTGACGATGCGGTGGCTGTTCGTTACCGCCATCAGCCTGTTCGTTGCGGCCTCGGCTGGCTGTGCTGCCAGCAGCAGCTTCGGTGAACTGGTGGCCTGGCGGGTACTGCAGGGCTTTTCCGGCGGAACGTTGATCCCCTCGGTGTTTTCGGCCGTGTTCATCCTTTTCCCGAACGAGCGGCAGGCGCTGGCGACGACGATCGCCGGCGTGCTTGCGGTGCTGGCACCCACCGTCGGGCCGATCGTCGGCGGATGGCTGACCGAGACCTATTCCTGGCACTGGCTGTTCCTGATCAACATCCTGCCGGGCATTGCCTCGGCAATCCTGGCGGCGCTCTTCCTGCCGCGACAGGCGGCCGATCCGTCCGAACTCCGGCATCTCGACGGCCTGTCGCTGCTCCTGATGGCAACCGCGCTGACGACCCTGGAACTCAGCCTGAAAGAGGCGCCGACCAGCGGCTGGACCTCGACCTATGTGCTGAGCCTGCTGGCGGTCTGCCTGGCGTCGGGCGGTATTTTCATCCGGCGAACGCTGCGCCGCGGCCGGCCGATCGTCGATCTCGGCAATTTCACTGACCGGAACTTTCTCGTCGGCTCGGTTCTGAGCTTCGTGCTCGGTATCGGCCTGTTCGGCTCCGTCTATCTGATGCCGGTCTTTCTCGCTTTTGTCAGGGGCCACGACGCCCTTGAGATCGGCATGACGATGCTGGTCACCGGCATCGCCCAGCTGATCACGGCGCCGGTCGCGGTCGCGCTGGAGAAGCGTTTGGATGCGCGGCTGCTGTCGGCCGCCGGTTTCGCCCTGTTTGCTATCGGCGTTGGGATGAGCGCCCTTCAGGATCCGCGTTCGGATTATGACGCGATGTTCTGGCCGCAGGTCGTGCGCGGCGTCGCCATCATGTTCTGCCTGCTGCCGCCGACGCGGCTGGCGCTCGGCACGCTCCCGGCCGATCGCATTCCCGATGCGAGCGGCCTTTTCAATCTGATGCGCAATCTCGGCGGCGCCATCGGCATCGCGCTGATCGACACCATCATCTACACGCGGTCCGAACCGCTGGGGCAAAGTCTCTGGGCGCGTCTTCAGGCCGGCGACATCGACGCCGCGGCATTCGTCGGCGCACCTCTTCAGAGCATATCGGGCCATAGCCGCAGCTTCGATGCGGAGACCACGGCGCTGCTCGATCCGCTGATCCAGACCGCGGCCAGCGTTCAGGCGATCAACGAGGCCTGGATGGTGGTCGCCGTCCTGACCGGCTGCGCCCTGCTCTGCCTGCCCTTCGCCAGGCGGCCGGCGCCGGCATGAGACCAATGTGACGAGCCCGGCTTAAATAAAATCACCTAACCTATTGATTTCACGAGAGGTGTCTCATTAATAGCGAATCTGGGTGACTGCGCGCATTGAACTGGACCAAAAGTGGCCCAGCACTATAGGGTTCGCTGGATATGGGGCCGGACCAAACCAGTCGGCTCGAGCATGGTTCGGCCCCTGAGATAGGGCAGTACCCAAAATCCGTATTCGGATGTCGGCGTCAGCGTCGCTCGAGCGTCCTTGGGAACATCAAGACCGTCCGCCCGCACTCTCCGTTTGCCTGAACGAGCTTTTGCATCAATAGCCCACCCGCAGGGCGAAATTCCCACCGCCCCAGTTTGGAAAAGACCACAGGAGATAAAAGTGTCTACATCAGTGCTCTTCATGTCCATGTCACTGGACGGGTATATCGCGGGCCCCAACGATGAAGTGGGCAATCCCGGCGGCGACGACTTTATGCGGTTGCACGAGTGGTACGGGGATTTTTCCCGACCGACCGGACCGGTCGGACAATTGTGGGACGAGTGGAACGCGCCAGGTGCGATTCTGGCGGGTCGGCGAACCGTGGAGCAGGTCGATCACTGGGGCGGTGACAATCACGGTGTCGCGATCTTCGTACCCAGTCACAGGCCGCCCGGGCCATCCGTCGCGAATTATCCGTTGGTCAAATACGTAAGCGACGGGATCGCGAGCGCAATGGCGCAGGCGAAGGCCGCCGCCGGGGACCGGGACGTGTTGATGCTTGGCGCGTATACGGCGCAACGGGCGTTGGAAGCTGGCGTGCTCGACGAACTGCAAATACACCAGGTTCCAGTCTTGTTCGGATGTGGCCGCCGAATGTTCGAAGTCTTACCATCGCGCGTCGAGTTGGAGATCGTTCGGGTGATCAATACACCCGAGGCCACGCACATCCGCTACCGCGTCCGCCGCTGACCAGGGAGGTCAACGGCGGCAGGCCGTCATGGGCTTTCCTGCTGGCGCTTCGTCGGTCGCGGTCAACACGCGGGCATGTGCGACAGCTGAAACACCTTTATCGTGCGCTTGATTGGGGTTATTTCAGCTTAAAACCCGCGCCTATGTGATCGCAGCGATAAATGTAGTGCGATTGGCAGACGGAACCCCATTGCCTATCTGCTTCGCTTTAGACCAGTGTTTGTTTCGCTCCAATGTGAGTTCGTACCTGTGACAGGTTGCCGATCGGCGGATCGCCGGTAAGATTTCCTACAATCATTTTGCGTCATCCTTCGATTCCCTTCTGATGCCAATCGACGAGAGCCCAATGTCCCCGGACCCTACCCGCAGTTTTCAAATGCCCCGACGCGAAGATCTCGGCCTCTTTACGATCAGCAACGGCTCCGGCCTGTCGATATTGGCGCTGCCGAACGGGACGCTGTTTGCCATCGAGTATGCCGACGACAAGGGGTCGGTGCAGATCAACCAGATCCAGGGCTCGCCGCTCAGCGGCGGCATCGGCCGGCTTTATCTGCGCATCGGCGGCGCTGCGCCCGATGTCGTCGAGATTGTCGGGCCGCATGCCGATGGCAGCTTCGGATACGATGCGACGAGCTTCTCCTGGAGCGGCAAGACAGGCGATATCGCCTATGACGTCCGTCTCGAGCTTCATCCCTCCGAAACGGCATGGTTCTGGCGCGCCTCCCTCCAGCATCTGAAGGCGAAAACGCTGCCGGCGGATTTGGTGCTGATCCAGGATGTCGGCCTTGGCGATCGCGGCTTCCTGATGAACAGCGAAGCCTATGCCTCGCAATATATCGATCACCATATCGCCGATCATCAGACATTCGGTCCTGTCGTGATGAACCGGCAAAATCTCAAACAGGGTGGCGCCCGCAATCCCTGGTTCGCCCAGGGCTGCCTCGACGGCGCGGCGGCCTATGCCACGGATGCGATCCAGCTGGTGCAGGCGAAAGGCCGCCTCGGCGACCTCCTGGTCGGCCCTTTCGGCGCCAGCCTGCCGAGCGAACGGCGGCAGCAGGAAACGGCCTGCCCGGCCATTCAGTCGAAACCGCTCGCCATTTCCGCAAGCGGTGCGGCCGTGACTTTCTTTGCGGTGTTTGCCGCCGATCATCCTGAGGCGTCGAGCGATGCCGATCTGGCGCGGCTCGATGGGCTTGCGGCTGCCGAGAGTGCCGCCGGCGGCCTCGAAGGCGTGACACCGGTCCGCAGCCTGCTGCAGGACGCACCCCTGTTGGAGGTCGAGCCGCTCGACAAAAAGGCGATCGGCCGCCTCTATCGCGAGCGGAGCCTGGAAGAGCGCGCCGGCGGGAAGCTGCTGTCGTTCTTCGTGCCGGACGGCGCCCTCAATCGTCACGTCGTCCTGCGCGAGAAGGAACTTCTGGTGGCGCGCCGTCACGGCGCGATCGTCAGAAGCGGCCAGAATATGCTGCTCGACGATTCAACCCTTGCCGCCACTTGCTGGATGCAGGGTATTTTCGCCGCGCAGCTGACGATCGGCAATACCTCTTTCCACAAGCTCTTTTCCGTATCCCGCGACCCCTATAACCTGACGCGCGCCAGCGGGCTGCGCATCATGGCGGATCTTGGCGCAGGCTGGCAGCTGCTCGCTGTGCCGTCGGCCTTCGAAATGGGGCTGAGCGACTGCCGCTGGATCTATCAGTGCGCCGAGCGCACGATCACCGTTGCGGCGGTCGCCTCCGGCGAAGATGCGGCGATGCAGTGGACCGTCTCCGTCGAGGGCAAGCCGTGCCGCTTCCTGGTGTTCGGTCATGTCGTCCTCGGCGAGCGCGAATATGACGCGGGCGGGCAGATCAACGTCGATGCCGCCCGCAAACGCATCTCGTTCCGGCCGGACCCGGCCTGGCTCTGGGGCGAGCGTTATCCCGAGGCCGGCTATTGGCTGGTCAGTTCGACGCCCGATGCCATCGAGGAGATCGGCGGCGACGAACTGCTCTATACCGATGGCCTTGCACGCAACGGCGCCTTTGTCGCCCTGCGCTCCCGGCCGACGCAGAGCCTCTCATTCGCCGTCGTCGGCTCGATGACCGATGCCGAAGAAGCCGAGCGGCTGGCAGAGCGTTATGCGGCCGGCGTCACCGATGCAGCCATGCTTGCGCCGGCCTCGAAATTCTGGCGGAACGCCGTGCGCGGTCTCGCGATCGGCAGCCCTTCGCCGGACCTTGCCGCGCAGACGACCCTGCTGCCCTGGCTCGCGCATGATGCCATCGTGCATGTGAGCGTGCCGCACGGCCTCGAGCAATATACCGGTGCGGCCTGGGGCACACGCGACGCCTGCCAGGGGCCGATCGAGTTCCTGCTTGCCTATGAGCATGATCGCGAAGCCAAGGAGGTGCTAAAGACCGTTTTCAGCGAACAATACCTTGAGAAGGGCGACTGGCCGCAGTGGTTCATGCTGGAGCCCTATGCCAACATCAGGGCGGGCGACAGCCACGGCGATATCGTCGTCTGGCCGCTGAAGGCGCTCTGCGACTATATCGAAGCGACGGGTGATCTCGCCATCCTTGACGAGAAGCTCTCCTGGCGCGATGAAAAAACCATGCAGAGGGCGGCCCAAACCGACACTATCGCGATCCATGTCGAGAAACTGCTCGACACCGTCCGCGAAGCTTTCATCCCCGGCACGCATCTGATCCGCTATGGCGAGGGAGACTGGAACGATTCCCTGCAGCCGGCCGATCCACATCTGCGCGACTGGATGGTCAGCAGTTGGACCGTTGCCCTGCTCTACGAGCAGATTGTCCGTTACTCCGCAATCCTGCGCCGACTCGGCCACGGCGTCGAGGCCAAGGGGTTGAGGAAGGTAGCAACGGCGATGCGCCGGGATTTCAACCGTCATCTGATGCGGGATGGCATCGTTGCCGGCTACGGCATCTTCGATCCCGCCCATGACGGCGTCGAATTGCTGCTGCACCCGAGCGATAAGCGCACCGGCCTGTCCTACTCGCTTATCTCGATGACGCAGGCAATGCTCGGCGGCCTGTTCACACCCGATCAGCGACGCGCTCATATGAAGCTGATCGACAAGCATCTGCGCTTCCCCGACGGCGTGCGGCTGATGGAGAAACCCGCGACCTATGCCGGCGGACCGGAGACGCTGTTTCGCCGCGCCGAATCCTCCTCCTTCGTCGGTCGCGAGATCGGGCTGATGTATGTGCATGCGCATCTGCGCTATTGCGAAACGCTGGCGCTGGACGCCGAAGCCGACGAACTCTGGAAGGCGATTTCAGTCGTCAACCCGATCTCGGTCACGACAGTGCTGCCGCATGCTTCGCTGCGCCAGCGCAACAGCTATTTCAGCAGCAGCGATGCGGCCTTTCATGACCGTTATCAGGCCGCGGCCGAATGGGAGCGCGTCAAGGCGGGAGAGATAGCCGTCGACGGCGGGTGGCGGATCTATTCAAGCGGCCCCGGGCTCTACACCAGGAGCGTTGTCGAAAATATCCTCGGCTTCAAACGGCGCTTCGGCCGGCGCAGACGCAAACCGCTGTTGCCTGAGGTTCACGCCTCCGTCGAGTTGCGGACGGATCATGCCGCTTGGCGGCGGCTAATGAAGCCGAAGCCCGACGCGTAATATTCACGACGAAGTGCTGGCGTCGCGCAGTTCTTCGAAGCGGGCGGCACTCTTCGAGAGGTGGGTTCGAATGGCGCGGCGGGCGGCGGCCTCTTCGCCGTCGCGGATCGCCGCGAATATGGCATGGTGTTCCCGGCGCATGCGCGCCGCATGGCGCTTGCGCTCGGCCGCCGTCATTTTGTCCAAGCGTGCCCATTGCCGCGGCACCATGAGGTCGCCGAACGTATCGAAGAGGCGGCCGTAATAGGAGTTCTGCGTCGCGACCAGAATGGACCTGTGAAAGGCGTAGTCTTCCTGCGCCCCGTATCCGCCCTCCTCCAGCGCCTTGTCGAGCGCATCGAGCCGATCCTGCATGCGGTCGAGATCCTCAGGCGTGCGCCGCAGCGCGGCAAGACCGGCGGCTTCGTATTCGACCCCCATGCGCAGCTCCAGCACGTGCAGAACCTCGTCGATCGACTGCAGGTCGTTGGGAATGATCGAGAAGGATCTGGGGGTCGGATCGTTCGCGACGAACGCCCCAAGCCCTTGCCGCGTGGTGATCAGGCCCTTGGCGCGCAGGGTGGCGAGCGCCTCGCGGACGATCGTCCGGCTGACGCCGGTCGTCCTCATGATCGCCTGTTCGGTCGGCAGGCGCTGGCCGGGCTTCAGATCGCCGGATTCGATCTGTGCCATCAGCGTATCGGCAAGGCCGCTGCGCAGGTTCGGCGGCTGCCGAGTGGTGGTAACCGCGTTGTCCCTATCCGTCATCTTGTGTCGATCCTGCCCCCGATGCGGCTGCGCCAGCCTCATTTCCTTTTGCTAACGCATGCCGGCAGGAAAGGCAAAACGACGTAAGTCACGGCAGCTCCGGATGATGCGGATCACCGCTCAACGTGCCAGCCACCCGCCGTCGACAGGCAGCACCGTGCCGTGCACGTAATCGGAGGCCGACGATGCCAGGAACACCGCGGCACCGCCGAGTTCATCCGGCGTTCCCCAGCGCCCGGCCGGAATGCGGGCAAGGATGGCGGAATTGCGGTCGGCATCCTCGCGCAGCGCCGTGGTGTTGTTGGTGACGAAATAACCGGGCGCGATGGCGTTGACGTTGACGCCCTTGCCGGCCCATTCGCAGGCGAGCAGCTTGGTCAGGCCGGCAAGACCGCTTTTCGAGGCGGTATAGGAGGGGATGCGGATGCCGCCCTGGAAGGAGAGCAGCGAGGCGATGTTGATGATCTTGCCTCTGCCCTTGTCGACCATATGGCGACCGGCCGCCTGCGACAGGAAAAAGGCGGTCTTCAGGTTGACGTCGATCACCGCGTCCCAGTCTTCCTCGGTGAAGTCGAGCGCATCGGCGCGGCGGATGATGCCGGCATTGTTGACGAGGATGTCGAGGCCGCCAAAGGTCTGGATGGTCTCAGCGACGATCCCCTTGACTGGTTCGATCGTGCCTAGATCGGCCTTGACGACATGGAAGCGGCTTCCCGCCTGCTTCACCAGCGCCTCGGTTTCGTCCATCGAGGAGCGCCCGACGGCGACGATCGAGGCGCCGGCCTCGGCCAGCGCTGCCGCGATGGCTTGGCCGATGCCGGTATTGGCGCCGGTGACGACGGCAGTCCTGCCGGAAAGGTCGAAGGGGTTCGCCACCACGATCACCTCAGATCCGCAATGGCGATATGGTCCATGTCGGTGAAGCTCTTGTTGTCGCCGGCCATTGCCCAGATGAAGCTGTAATTCTTGGTGCCGGCGCCGGAATGGATCGACCACGGCGGCGAGATGACCGCCTGTTCGTTGGCGACAAGCATATGCCGGGTCTGCTGCGGCTCGCCCATGAAGTGGAAGACGCGCTGCTCGGCGTCGAGATCGAAATAGAGATAGGCCTCCATGCGGCGGTCATGCGTATGGGCCGGCATGGTGTTCCAGACGCTGCCCGGCTCGATCATGGTGAAGCCGAGGGTCAGTTGGCAGGACTGGCAAACCTCAGGATGGATGAACTGGTAGATCGATCGCTTGTTGGCCGTTGCCGCGTCGCCGGGCGTCAGGTGGCGGGCTTTCTCGCGGGTGAGCAGCACCGTCGGGTGCGCTTGATGTGCCGGCGTCGAGACCAGATAGAACTTTGCCGGATTGGCGGCATCCGCGCTCTCGAACCGGACGTCCTTGGCGCCCTTACCGGCATAGAGGCAATCATACTTGGCAAGATCGTAGCGGGTGCCGTCGACGACGATGCGGCCGGCGCCGCCGATGTTGAGCGCGCCGAGTTCGCGCTCGGCTAGGAAGGTTTCCTGGCCGATCGCCGTCGGCGCCGTCAGCGCCAGTCCATCGGCCAGCGGCGTCGCGCCGCCGATGACCATGCGGTCGTAGTGGGAATAAGTCAGCCGGATCTCGCCGCCCGCAAAGACGGTTTCCACCAGAAAGTGACGCCGCAGCGTCTCCGTGTCGTATTCGCGCACGGCCTCGGGATGGGAGGCGTGCCTCACGTCGATCTGCATGTCAAAATTCCTTCAGTTTCGTTGTCGTCAAGCGTCGTTGCTCCCGCGAGAGCCGGATCAGCTCGGCGGCCGTTTCACTCCGCAATGAACCGAATGGTTACATAGTTGTACGACAAATTCGAAGTCAATATGTTTCTGCAGCACCGGCTCGCAGTGGGCGGTGGCCGCAGGAATCGGAAGTAAAATCAGCGATAAGCAGGAAAAAGTCACCAATGCCGGGCGACGGATCGCGAGCGGCGGTTTTGGCGCGATCGGCCAAAAACGAAAAAGCCTGCCGCGGGAGGAGGTGCGGCAGGCTTTCGAAAAAAAACCGAACGACAGCTGGGAGGAGGAGTGCTGCCGTTCCCGCAGACGACCCTGGGAGGAGGATGGGGCGCCCGCATGTCGAAGGGATGCGGGAGGAGGTGCATCGCTTCGATAGAAATAATCATACTTATTTCGTGCTTAGTTGGTAGGCATTTTTTTGCAAGGCAGCTATGCGCTATGCGAAAAGCGGGCGGCTCCCTCGCCGTGGTTCCATCAACCGGGAGCCCAAAAGCAAAGCGCCCGCTTCTAGAGAAAGCAGGCGCTGGCCAAGTGTCGATAATGCTTAGTCTGCGGGCCGTTAGCGGGCGATGGCAGCGCGAGCGATGTTGCTGATGTCGCTGCGGCCGATGCCGAGGTCGTTCAGTTCGCGCGTGGACATACGGCCCAGTTCAGCGACCGTCTGACGGTACTTGCGCCAGTTATTGAAAGAGCGTGCTACGTTCATGATGATCCCCTTTCGATGGGCTTTCGAAGCCTAGCTGCCAGTCCTTGGCGCTTCGTTCGCTTCGATGACTTGTATATAATACGAGCCGATCGATTGTTGCAGCGCCAATGCATCACTGCACCTATGCGACGCTTGCATGGGTCGTCAGATTTGGGAGTTGTTTCTGCTCAAGATTTGAAACGATCGAAGGCCGTCAGCCGGACGATCGGCGGCTCCGCCTCTTTCCATCGGTAAATTTCCGAGCGCAGATAGGACAGTTCGTCGCCGAGATCGTCTTCGCCGACTTCGATCCACCAGGACTTCAGGCGGCCGTCGCTTCCATCAGACCAGCGATAACCCCTCGCCTTCAGATGGTCCTTCATCTCGAACGGGCTGTGTTCGGCAAAGAGACGGATGCGGCAGCACTGGCTGGCGCTGTAAAGCTCCGCGAACGGGCTTTCGCCGTCGCCTTGTTCCCGATCGAGGATTTCCAGCAGCGCGTGGCAGTCGTCCACGGCACGATGGCCGTCATGGAAATAACCGGCCTGGCCGACGAGATAGCCGAGCTTGGTGCCTTCGAAACCGCGGGCGCTCCAGTCGATTTCCGAAACCGAGCAGGCCCAGGCCTTGCCGGCGAAAACCTTCGAGAAGGCTTCGCAGAACGGCCGGTCGAACCCGGCATTGTGGGCGATGATCAGATCCGCCGGCTCGATCAGATCGCTTAGCGATCTTATATCGATGACCTGGCCTTCGACCATCGCATCGGTGATGCCGGTCAACCGGGTAATTTCCGGCGGTATCGGCCGCGATGGCTGTTGCAGGCCGCCATAGATGCCGACGATGTCGCCGATCGCACCGCCGTCGTCGAATGTGAAAGCGACGGCGCCGATTTCGATGATCTCGTCGCTGCGGTGATTGAGACCTGTGGTCTCCGTATCGAGAATGACGCCGAGCCGCGAAAACTCCGGCCGTCTGGCGGCTGCGACCGGCCGGGCAGTCAGTTTCCTGAGGATGCGGTAGTTGCCGCTCTCTTCAAGCGCCCGCGCCATCTCTTCGTCGGAATAGGCGGCCGGCTGCGATAGCCGCCGGCGCGACGGGTCGCGTAGCTGGACCACCGCGGGCGATGCCTTGGCAAACATGTCGAGTTGCGAATCTCTGTTCACGCTCATCGGATCTATATGTCATGGAGACGCAGTTTAATCCATCGCGCGCGGCGCTATACACCCTTGCGTTTCGGGGACACGGAGGCTTAGCTGAGCGGTGAGCGGCGGGAGGAGAATGCATGCCTGGTGACAACGGCAGGGGCGCCGAGAAGGATGTCGTCATCATCGGCGCTGGCGCCGCCGGCATTGCCGCTGCTCGTCGCCTGCAGGCAATCCGCCCGGATCTTTCCATCCTGCTGCTTGAAGCGGGCGATCGTCTCGGCGGCCGCGCCTGGAGCGTCGGGCTGCCTGAAGCCGGCGATATCGCACTCGATCTCGGTTGCGGCTGGCTGCATGGGGCGCGGACCAACGCCTGGACCGCGATCGCCGGTGAGGTCGGACTGGCGGTCGACCATACACCGGCGCCCTGGAACGGCGGCCGGCGGCTGCAGCGGGACGATGCGGAGACCCACGCCGCGCGAGCGGCGATCGGTGACTATTTCGAACGCCTTGAAAGCCATGAAGGCGATGACACCGATCTGGCCGAGATGCTCGAACCCGGCAATTCCTGGAACGGGCAGATCCGGGCGATCGGCACCTATATCACCGGCGCCGAGCTGGAACGCTCGTCGGTCCTCGACTACAACCGATACGACCCCGGTCCTGGCCCCGATTGGCGGGTGCGCCAGGGCTATGGGACGTTGATCTGCCGTTACGGCAGGCCGGTTGCGACGAGGCTCGGCGTCGAAGTGACGCGCGTAAATCACCGCCATGCCGGCCGCATCGACATTCAGACGAACCAGGGTGGGCTCAGTGCCCGTGCGGTGCTGGTGACGGTTTCGACGAATGTGCTTGCCGCTGGCAAGATTGTTTTCGACCCGCCTTTGCCCGAGAAGATCGAGGCAGCGGCGCGGTTGCCGCTCGGGCTCGCCGACAAGCTCTTCCTCAGGCTCGCAAATCAGCAGGCGCTGCCGGCTGATACCCATATGCTCGGCTCCATCAGCCGCGGCGCGACCGGCACCTATCAGCTCCGGCCACTCGGCGCTGCCGTCGTCGAAGCCTATTTTGCCGGCGACCTCGCGCATGATCTGGAGCGGGAGGGAAAAGAGGCCGCCTTTGCCTTCGCTGGGGATGAACTGGCGGCAGCATTCGGCGCCGATATCCGCAAGGAATTGTCGGTGGCGGCAATGTCGGCCTGGGCCGCTGCACCCCATATTGGCGGCTCCTATTCCTATGCCGAGCCGGGCGCCTCCGATCTGCGCAGCCGTCTCGCTGCACCGCATGACCAGCGGATCTTCTTTGCGGGCGAGGCCTGTTCTCGCTCGCGTTACTCGACGGCGCACGGCGCCTATGAGACCGGGGTCGCTGCAGCCGATCTGATCGACGGGTCGTTCTCGAGAAAAGCGTAACCGTCGCCGGTGGCGCCCGCGGGAATATTTTTTCCCACTTGTGGCACCGGTCGGATTGGTTATGCTGCCCTCGCCCCTGCGCCAGATTGAGCCCAGGGCGCCAGACGTCATCCGGCGGCAAGTGGCCGCCTCAAGCACGATATTGACATTGATTGCGGGAGCCCCGGCTTCTACCCCGACGGTTTTGCACGTCGGCTGTGGGTCTCCGCATGAGGAGGAAAAATGGATTATCGCAAGCTCGGTTCCAGCGGGACCGTCGTCACTGCCTATTGCCTCGGCACCATGACCTTCGGCGCGGAGGCCGACGAGGCGGCCTCGCACAAGCTGCTCGACGATTATTTCGCCTGGGGCGGCAATTTCATCGATACTGCCGATGTCTATAGCGCCGGCAAGTCGGAAGAGATCATCGGACGCTGGCTGAAGGCCCGCCCGACCGAAGCCCGCCAGGCGATCGTCGCCACCAAGGGACGTTTTCCGATGGGCAACGGACCGAATGACATCGGCCTGTCGCGCCGGCATCTCGGTCAGGCGCTCGACGATTCTCTCCGCCGCCTCGGCCTCGAGCAGATCGATCTCTACCAGATGCATGCTTGGGACGCGCTGACGCCGATCGAAGAGACGCTGCGCTTCCTCGACGATGCGGTATCATCAGGCAAGATCGGCTATTACGGCTTCTCCAACTATGTCGGCTGGCATATCGCCAAGGCATCCGAAATCGCCAAGGCGCGGGGTTATACCCGCCCGGTGACGCTGCAGCCGCAATATAACCTGTTGGTGCGCGACATCGAACTCGAAATCGTCGCCGCCTGCCAGGATGCCGGCATGGGCCTGTTGCCCTGGTCGCCGCTCGGCGGCGGCTGGCTGACCGGCAAGTACAAGCGCGACGAGATGCCGACTGGCGCCACCCGCCTCGGCGAAAATCCCAATCGCGGCGGTGAGTCCTATGCGCCGCGCAATGCGATGGAGCGAACCTGGGCGATTATCGGCGTTGTCGAGGAGATCGCCAGGGCGCATGGCGTCAGCATGGCGCAGGTGGCGCTCGGCTGGACGGCGGCGCAGCCGGCGATCACCTCGGTCATCCTCGGCGCCCGCACGCCGGAGCAACTGGCCGACAATCTTGGCGCCATGAAGCTCAAGCTCTCCGACGATGACCTGGCGAGATTGGATGAGGTAAGCGCGCCTCAGCCTTTCGATTACCCCTACGGCAAGGGCGGTATCAATCAGCGCCACCGCAAGATCGAAGGCGGCCGCTAAGCTTCGCCCACAAATGCAAAAAGCCGCCATGTTTTTTCATGGCGGCTTTTTTGCTTGGGAGGCACTTTAAGCCGGAAGCTGAAAGATCACGTTGGCGATCAGGACGATCGCCAGACCGGCGGCGAGCGCGAGATAGGGCAGCATGCCGGCCTTCTTGACGCCAAGATCCTGGCCGACGAGGCCGAGATCTTCCATCGCACCTGCCGGGAATTTTCCGCCGTCGCGCACATAGTGGCGATAGGCAAAGACCGGCAGGATCAGGGCGGCGAAGATGAAGCCGACCCAGAGCGCATTGGAATAACCCCAGACCTTGGCGCCGGCGCCGAGGAACAGAGCATTGACGAAGGCAAGCGCTGTGTTGAGACCGATCAGCCAGGTCGGCGCCTTCCAGGGGCGTTCGATATGGCCGGAGTCCATCCGGTGTATCCAACCGGAATTGAGGTTCAGGAAGTTGAAGATGATGTATCCGACATTCGACACGGCGAGCACGAAGAAGTAGCCGCCGGTATCCGAGGCGATGGCCAAAAGGAAGAGGTTGAAGGCGAAATCGGTCCACATCGCCCGTGTCGGGGCGCCGTTTTCGTTGACGTGGTCGAGATATTTCGGCAGCCAGCCGTCCTTCGAGCCCTGGTAGAGCGTGCGCGAGGAACCGGCCATCGCCGTCATGATGGCGAGGAAGAGCGCCATGATCATCAACACGACGAGCAACTGGGTGACGACCCGGCCGGCGCCGATCAGGCCGCCGAGCGCTTCGGCAACGCCGGTGCCGTCGACAATACCGGGGGCGAGCATGCCTGCATGGCCGAGAACGCCCTGGAAGGCGAAGGGCACCAGGAAGAAGAACAGGCAGCAGGCAAGGCCGGAATAGAAGATCGCCTTGAAGGTGTCGGTCTTCGGATTCTTGAGCTCGCGGGTGTAGCAGACGGCCGTCTCGAAGCCATAGGTCGACCAGGCGGCGATATAGAGTCCGCCGAGGAAGAGCGTCCAGCCGCCATTGCTCCAGGTGCCGTCGGCGCCGGAATAGGCGGCCGTCGGCGGCACCAGGCCGGTGACGTTGGCGGCAAGGATATGGCCGCTGACAATGGGGTAGAGGCCGATGATAAGCAGCGGCACGAGCACGATGATGGCCAGCCACTTCTGCACGCTGGCGGTTTCCGAAATGCCGCGATGCTGGATCGCGAAGATGATCAGCATCAGGATGCCGCCGATGAAGAAGGTAGCATTGACGTTGGCGGTGGCAAGAAAGGGAATGCCGAAGCTGACGAGCGACCAGCTGCGGATCCACGGCGTCAGCGCGGCGACGCCGTCGGTGCCGAGCAACGCCTTGACGGCGTCATCCGGCGTCGTGCCGGCATGAGCCGCGATATATTCGGCGACGCGGGGGCTATCGGCCGTGATGGAAGCGGCATGCGCGGAGATCCAGTCGAGGACCATCTGCGAATCCGCCGCCGGGATGGGGAAGAATGAATTGAGGATATAACCGGCGGCGATGGCGCAGCCGAGCGACAGCACGGGCGACCAGGCAAACCAGTTGCACCAGACGGATAGTGGCGCGATGAATTTCGAATACCGCAGCCAGGCGGTGGCGCCATAGACCGAGGCACCGCCGGATTTGTTGGCGAACATGCCGGCGATTTCGGCATAGGTGAAGGATTGCAGGAAACCCATCACCATCGAAATGATCCAGACGAGGAAGGCGAGCTTGCCCGTCGTGCCCGCAATGCCGCCGATGGAGAAAAGAACGAGCGGCGGCACGCCCGCAGCCACCCAGAATGCGCCCTTCCAGTCGAGCGCGCGTACAAGCTTACCTTCGGTGCCGGATGAAATCCCGGCCTCCACAACGTCTGTCATCAGTGAAATTCCCCATTCGATTGTTCCGGACGTATCTTTGTACGTCTCCCTGAACGTGTCTCCCTGACAGTCTCAAGCCCGCCCGGATGATTTTGGCGATCCGTGTTCCCGACGGATTCCCGAGTCTCAGCCCTTGATGCATAGTGAAGATATTTTCTTTTTAGTCAACATGACTTTACTTTCGCGAGACATTTTGTAACCTGTATGGGTGGTGCCCGAGGGCATGCCGATCCTCCCATGAGGGCAGAATGCGAGAACTTCATCCTGCTATGACGGGCCTGCGGCCGGCGGCTGCGAGCCTCGTGCGTTATCCCGGCATTCCCACCTTGCCGGAGGGAACGGAGCGCTACAGGGCAAAAGGCGGCGGATCGGTCGTGGTGCGTGTCGAGCCGGGCGACTGCGTCACTGTCATCGACAGCGAGGGCGGACAGGTTTGCGAGGTCTCTTTCCTCAACGAAAAGGGACGCTTCCTGGCGGCGGGTCTCGGAACGGCATTCAGCAATTCAGCCGAAGGTTTGAAGGCCATTCTCCAAGGGGAGGATGAGAGTGCTGCCCGCACCCGCGCAGCGCTTGAGCGGCGCGGCGCCGATCTTGCCGCGGCCGGAGCGCTCAGCATCTTCGGGGCGGGATCGAGCCCGGGCAGCCGGGCGGATTTCACGACTTCCATGAAGGGCCTGCTGATCGTCGCGGCACCGGCTGGCGCTATGTCGCCGGAGGCGCAGGATACGGCGACGCCGATCGAGGTCAGGATTAAGCGCAGCCTGCTGATCCGCGATTATCCCTCCGCCCTGCCGGAACCGGCCGCCGACCCCATCGAGGATATCCGCATCCGGGCGGCGACCGCCGCGGCCTATTTCGTGCGTGCCGGCGAATTCATCCAGATCATCGATGTTTATGGGCGCCAGTGCACCGATTTCCAAGCTTTCGCCGCCCGCAAGGTCGACAAGGGCCTCGATCTCGCGCTTGATTCGACGGTTACCCGCACACTGCTCAGCCGCAGCTATCCTATGCCGGGCCTGCCCTCTAAGGCCTTCGACCGGGACTTCGAGCCGCTGGTCGAAATCGTCCAGGATACGGTCGGGCGCCACGATGCTTTCGCGACCGCCTGCAATTCGCGCTACTACGACGACATGGGTTATCCTGGCCACGTCAACTGCACGGACAATTTCAACGCGGCGCTGGCGCCTTACGGCATTGCCGGCCGCAAGGGTTGGGAAGCGCTGAACTATTTCTACAACACCAATATCGACCACAACAACCAGCTCTATCTCGACGAGCCCTGGTCGCGCCCCGGCGATTACGTGCTGATGCGGGCGCTCACCGATCTTGTCTGCGTCTCATCGTCCTGCCCCGACGATATCGACGCGGCGAACGGCTGGGATCCGACGGATATCCATGTCCGCACCTTTTCCGGAAAAGAAAAATTCTCACGAGCGGTGGCCTATCGCATGACCCCAGATGCCGACGCCGAACTGACGCGCGAAACCGCCTTCCATCCACGCCTCTCGACCCTGACGCGCGATTACACCGAATATCGCGGCTACTGGCTGCCGAACCGCTTTTCCGCCGAGGGACCGGTCGAGGAATATTGGGCCTGCCGCGAGCGCGCCGCCGTCATCGACCTTTCGCCCCTGCGGAAGTTCGAGGTGACTGGGCCGGATGCCGAGGAGCTCTTACAATATTGCCTGACACGCGACGTGCGCAAACTGTCGACAGGTCAGGTCGTCTATTCCGCCATGTGCTACGAAAACGGCGGCATGATCGATGACGGCACGCTCTTCCGCCTCGGCGACAAGAATTTCCGCTGGATCGGCGGCGATGATTTCAGTGGCATATGGCTGCGTCAGCAGGCCGAAAAGAAAGGCTTCAAGGCCTGGGTTCGCTCTTCGACCGACCAGATGCACAATATCGCCCTGCAAGGGCCGAAGAGCCGCGATATCCTGAAGGAGATCATCTGGACGGCGCCGCGCCAGCCGACGATCGGTGAGCTCGAATGGTTCCGATTCACTGTCGGCCGCATCGGCGGTTTCGAGGGCGCGCCCGTCGTCGTCTCACGCACGGGTTACACCGGCGAGCTTGGCTACGAGATCTTCTGTCATCCGAAGGATGCGCTGGCGGTATTTGACGCGGTCTGGGAGGCAGGGCAGCCGCACGGGTTGAAGCCGATGGGGCTGGAGGCGCTCGACATGGTTCGCATCGAGGCAGGTCTGATCTTTGCCCATCACGAATTCACCGACCAGACGGACCCGTTCGAGGCCGGCATCGGCTTCACCGTGCCGCTGAAATCCAAGCAGGACGATTTCATCGGCCGCGAGGCGCTGATCCGGCGCAAGGAGCATCCGCGCCATCTGCTTGTCGGCCTCGACGTCAAGGCCAACGAGGCGGTCGGCCATGGCGATTGCATCCATATCGGCCGGGCTCAGGTCGGCGTCGTCACCAGTGCCACCCGCTCGCCGATCCTCGGCAAGACGATCGCGCTCGCCCGCATCGACGTCATGCATGCAAGTCCCGGCACCGAGGTCGAAATCGGCAAGCTCGACGGCCACCAGAAACGCCTGCCGGCGACAATCGTGCCGCTTTCGCACTACGACCCGCAGAAGACGCGACCGCGCTCGTAATGCATGCGTTCGACGGTGGTGTCGCAGATTGGTTCCTGGGAAAGCGATGATGTGTCCGCCTAAGGGCTTTATACCGATCGGTAAAGATACCAACAGCCCTTCGATATACCTAATCTTTACCGATCGATAAATCTGCCGACGCGGTCCACATGGTCAGGCTGCTCTCAACGAGGGCCTCCAGCTCGCTTGGGCTTGCGCCGGCCCCTCCCTGCGTGAGAATGCCGTGCATCAAGGATTGGACGAAGCGCACGAGTCCGTCGACATTGACCGTCGGCAACAGGTCGCCCTCGCGTTTGGCCCGCTCAAACCTTGCGGCGAGCAGGTCGCGCCCGATGGCCTGGCGCCTGAGGACCTCGATGCGGATCGCCTGCGCCTCGTCACCTCCCTGCATCGCGTTAAGAACCATCAGGCAGCCGCGCGGTTGTTCCTCGTCCAACTGGTCGCGTAGTGCCCCCCTGAGGAGTGCCTCGAAAACGCCCCGCGCCGTCGGGGTCTGGAGTGCCTCGGTCATGTAGTCTTTCCGAAGAGACTGGTAGAGGTCGAGAGCCTTGAAAAAGAGCGCTTCCTTGTTGCCGAACGCGGCATAGAGACTTGGGCGGGTGATCCCCATCGCCTCGGTGAGATCACTGAGCGACGCGCCGGTAAAACCCCTGGTCCAGAAGAGCTTCATGGCAGCATCGAGTGCCGCATCTGCACTAAACCTTCGCGGGTCGCGGCTTCGCTCCCCCGCCGGCGGCGAACCCCCTGTACGAATGTTTGTAGCGGCTGCGACGTCACTGATTGCCCGCCACGCCGCTACCGCCTGCTCGGCAGCCTCTCGCAGGTCGCCGTGCGGTGCCCCGCCGGCGGCCTTCATGGCGAGACCGCCGAGCACCGCCGTTACGTAGCTCGCCAACCGTGAGGTATCAGCCTCTGCCGGGAGGTCGCCCGCCCGCTTCGCTTCTTCGAACCGGTCTCGTAGTTTCAGCTCTGCTGATTGGCGGCGATGCAGCAGCGCAGGCGGGATGTCTGCATTCTCCGCTCCCATCGCCAAACCCGCATGGACGAGAACGCGGCTCGACGTCTGCTCCGGCGAGGTCGTCAGCAAGCGTTTGACGACTCCTTCGGCCGTCGGAGCGGCGAGCGCCCATGCCCAGTGCTCGTCCTCGCGAGCGCTGCAGCGCCTGAGAACGGCGTCGAAGAGCCCGCGTTTGCTTCCAAAGGCGGCGTAGATGCTGGGTGAGTTCAGGCCCATCGCGGCCGTCAGCTCCACCATGGTTGAGCCGTGATAGCCATGGCGGCTGAACACGTCCGCCGCGCGATCCAGCACTTCACTTTCTTCGAACGTACGAGGACGGGCCATTGCCAACCACCATTCTGTAATGTACGTAACATAATAGGCTCGATAGCCAACGCCAAGCGCGGCGTGCGGTACCAGCCGTTTTGTAGCAGGCGTTCTGCCTGCCTGGCTATAAGTGTCAGTAAATTAGGAGATAAGACATGAGTTCGTTCCGTTTCGAGCAGCATGGTATGGTGGGCAAGCTGATCTTGCTCGGTGACGCGGCCAGCGAGCCGGGAGCCGATTATCCCTCGTCGCTGAGGGCTGGCGTGCGTCAGGCATACGAAAGCGACATCCGCGTTCTTCATGTGACTTCCGCGTCCGGCAGCTTCGCCATAGCAGATAACCCAGGTGACATTGGAGGCAAGGGATCGAAATTCCTGGAAGCGTTCGCCGCCGATGTTTTGGCTTCGTTGCGCGCGATTGAGGAATTGCCGATACCGACGGTTGCCTCTGTAAGCGGAATGGCGCTGGGCGGTGGTTTTGAACTCCTTCTCGCATGCGATTTTCTCGTGGCGGCAGAGTCGGCACACCTTTTCTTCCCGGAGGGAATGGTCGGTGGAGTTCCCATGACCGGCGGAGTGCAGCGACTTGCCGATCGCGTCGGCAGTGCGCGCGCCACGCGCCTGGTCCTGCTCTCGGAGATGATATCCGGCAAGGCCGCGTTGGATCTGGGTGTCGCAACCCACCTTGCTCCTGACGCCGAACTGGAGAAGGTCACGGAAGATCTCCTGCAGCGCCTCGCGAACGGACCGACCCTTGCCTACGGGAAGATGCGCTCGCTCATCCGGGCCTGGTCGTCGGGCGGTGTGTCGGCCGCAGACGTCATTACCCTCCAAGTCACCGCTGGTATCCTCGACACCAGGGATGGCGCAGAGGGAATGGCCGCTGCAACTGCGGCTATCCGGAAAGGTGAGCCGATCCCACAGATCCGGTTTTCCGGACGGTAGCTGCATCAAACTTTGATCATCATTCCTCCGAGTTAGGCAGCGGCTCGTCTGCTGCTTAATATCGGCCCGATACCACGGGGGAAGAGCCGGCTCTGCGGTGATGTGTAAAGCCGCTGAGATACAACCATTTAGAGAATATCGAGTTTCGAAGAACTGAAAGTTGACAAATTCGAGTTCAATGATTATATCCGGATAGTCGATATTGCTTGTTTGACTTTTGTTATCGCACGCCGACAACGTGCCCTGGACGAACTTCCCTCTTCAAAATCGAGATTATCATCCGTCGTGCATCTCGCACGTGCGGCCTGTCAATTGCTATGAAAGGGTTTGTTATGACCACTGGCACAGTTAAATGGTTCAATTCCACCAAGGGCTTCGGCTTCATTCAGCCTGACGACGGTGGCGCTGACGCCTTCGTTCACATCTCGGCCGTTGAGCGCGCCGGCATGCGTGAGATCGTCGAAGGCCAGAAGATCGGTTACGAGCTTGAGCGCGATAACAAGTCGGGCAAAATGTCCGCTTGCAATCTTCAAGCTGCTTAAATTGATATCTGCTTTCCTTTGACCACGGATGTACTGGCACTGTTGAAAGCGTGATACCGGCGAGGTCAGGCAAGTTGCCTGGCCTTTTTGTTGCGTTCGCTGAGCGAACACTGCATCATTCCTTAAATCGGAATCGGTTTAAGGAATGACGCAGCAATTCCAAGCGTTCCACCGTCCTTTGCTAAAAAGACGCGCGGCGCTTAAATGAAATCCAGGACGAATATGTCAGATACACACAGCAAATCACGCCAACAGGCGGAGATCGCTTTCGGAAACGCACAATCGCAATTCTTGGCGAGAAGCCGCGCGGTGGAAGAGATCGATCAGACCGTTCGCGCCCGCGAGGAAAAGACCTTGAGACTGCGCGAAGCCCGTGAAGCGAAGGAATTGCAGGATCGCGCGAGCGCGGCCGCCGGCCCTGCCGTGAAGCGAAAAAAGAAAATTTGATTCAAGATCTAGATGATTACACGCCGGATTGGCATAATACTGTCCAGATCCAAATCGAGAAATAGAGCATAGGGTCATCCGAAGAGCCCCACCGGTTTCGGCGTCATGCTCTAGTGTCGCAGTCAAACAGTCAGGTAACAGATTTGAAACACGCCAAAAACAACGAGCTTTCCGATCGTCGCAGCGCCGCTGCCGAAGCCAAGGCGGCTCTCCTCAATGCGTTTCGTACCGCCAAGGATACGGCCGAACCCACGCGGATCGCAAAGCAGGCGGAGCGTCAAGCCGTCGCCGAAGCCCGGGAAGAACGGCGCGCCGAGCGGGAGCGGGTAAAGCGTGAGGAACTGGAGCGGGCTCAAGCCGCAGAAGCTGAACGTCAGGCGGCCGCCGAGGCCGAAGCACGTGCTGATGCCGACGCGCGCGAAGCGGCCGACAAAGACCGGATCGCTCGCGTGATTGCCGATGAAGCCGCCCGAAAGGCCGCACGCGACCTGCGTTACGCCAATCGAAAAGCCAGAAAGTCGTGATTGTCAGCGCTGCCTGTCGTCTGAACAGGCAGCGCCCTCTTTCAAGCGGCCTGCACGGCTGCATTCAACGGGATTTCGACATCGATCTCGAGCGTCGAGACGTATTCGTTGCGATCGATCGTCACCTGCACCTTGTCGTGGTCGAGCTGTACATGCTTGGCGATTACCGCGAGAATTTCCTCGCGCAGCAGCGTGACCAGGTCCGACCCGGCTGAAGAGCGCTCGTGGGCAAGAAGCACCTGCAGGCGTTCGCGAGCGGCCGGTGCGGTTCTCTGCTTGTTGAAAAGACGGAAAATATTCATGCCGCCCTCCGTCCGAAGATCTTGCCGAAAATATTCCGCTTTTCCTCAGGGATCGCCATCGGCAGGGTCTCGCCGGCGAGCCGGCGGGCCGCATCGAAATAGGCCATCGCAGCCGCGCTGCGGCTGTCTGCCAGCGTGACCGGCGCGCCGATGTTCGATGCACGCAGAACATCCATGCTTTCGGGCACGATGCCGAGCAGCGGGATGGACAGGATCTCCAGGACGTCGTCAACCTTGAGCATGTCGCCGCGCTCGGCGCGGTTGGCGTCGTAGCGGGTGAGAAGCAGGTGCTTTTCCATCCGCTCGCCGCGTTCGGCCTTGGCGGTCTTGGAATCCAGCAGGCCGATGATGCGATCGGAATCGCGTACCGACGAGACTTCCGGGTTGGTGACAACAACGGCAGCATCGGCATGGCGCATGGCAAGCGTTGCGCCGCGTTCGATCCCGGCGGGGCTGTCGCAAATGATCCAGTCGAAATAACGCCTCAGGTCAGTGATGACGCGCTCCACGCCCTCGGCCGTCAAATTATCCTTGTCGCGCGTTTGCGAGGCCGGCAGCAGGAACAACGTCTCAAGCCGTTTGTCGCGGATGAGCGCCTGGGTGAGCTTGGCGTCGCCCTGGATGACATTGATCAGGTCGTAGACGACCCTGCGCTCGGCGCCCATGATCAGGTCGAGATTGCGCAAGCCGACGTCGAAATCGACGACGACGACTTTTTCATTGCGTTGCGCCAGCGCCGCTCCCAATGCGGCGGTCGAGGTCGTCTTTCCGACCCCGCCCTTGCCTGACGTGACGACGATCACTTTCCCCATGTCTCTCTCCTTTGCCGTGGCGCAATTCAAAGTGTTTCAACGTCCTTTGCGCATCTTATGAAAGCGCGCGGCGCTGTCGTCAGATCAGTTTCTCTGCCATGATCGCGTCGTCTTCCAGCCAAAGCTGAACAGCTTGTCCGCGAAGATTGGAGGCCATGTCCTCGGCCATTTTGTAGATGCCGTCGATTGCAACCAGCTCGGCCTCGAGCTTGCGGCAGAAAATCCGCGCCGATGCGTTGCCGATGGATCCTGCCATGGCGCGACCGCGCAGCGCCCCGTAGATATGGACCGATCCTCCCGCAATGACCTCCGCGCCGGAGGCGACCGATCCGATGACCGTGACGTCGCCTTCCGGGAAGATCACCGATTGTCCCGAGCGCACGGGCTCCCTGATGACGATCGATTGCATCGCCGGACGGGGTTCGGCGGCTGCCTGTTTCCCGACCGGATCGACAGGCTCATTCGCCTGAACCTCGATGTCGGAAGCCGAGCGGCCGCCTTTGAGCGCCGGGGGCATGCCCGTGCCGAGCATGGAAGGCCGTGCGCCTTCGATACCCATGATGCTGACATTGCGCTTGGCAAGTTCGGCAATCAGGTCCTTCAGCTGCGGCCGGTCGATTTGCAGGTCCGTCAGGTCGAGCACGACAGGCCGTCCGAGGAAGAAGCCGGCCGAGCGCGCGGCCAGATCGTCCAGCCTGATCAACCAATCATCGATGGGAAGATCCGGGGACAGCATGACCGCGAGGAAAGAGCGGCCCTTGATGCGGATAGAGCGAGCGTCTGTTAGCACTTTGGTCATCTATGTGAAGAAATCGTTGACCATGTCTAGCGCAGCTATGGTTAACAAAAAGTTAACGCGGCCTTAACATTCCCCACAATGAGATAAGATACTTCAACCGCAAAACTGCGGCAAGTCCTTGAAAATGTGTTGTAATATCAGCAGGCGTAGAGCGGTTAACGATCCAGCCTTCGACCCGAGCCATAATTATTTCGCTGGCCGGGGAAACGCTCAGCCTTCCGCCTTGCGTTGTGCCTCGGAAATGGCGCGCGCGGCCTCTTCGGAGGAGTTGGCGAGCGAGCGCATCTCGGCGGCAAGCACGGCAAAGCCCGATCCGGCGGTGCCGGCGCGGGCCGCCTCGATGCCGGCATTGACGGCGAGCAGCTTCAGGTAGCGCAGCGATTGCAGGATCTCGTTGGTCTTCGAAGCGGTGACGCGCATGTCGGCGGTCCGTTCATCGATTCGCTGATAGAGCGATTCGATGTTGATGATGCTGCCTTCGAGGTAGAGAAGCTCGCCCTTTTGATCCCAGATGCCGCCGCCGGTCTCTGTCACCCAGATGAGATGACCCATTGCATGGCGGATGCGGTATTCCATCGTCCAGTCCACGCGCTTCTCCAGCGCCCGGCCGACGATTTCGTCCATCAAAGGCACGTCTTCCTCGTACATGATCGAGGTGAAGGTTCGCGTGCGGTTGCCGACGATTTGGTCGGGGGGATAACCGAAGATGCGCTCGATGCCGTCGGTCATCTCAAGCATCGTGTAGTTTTCATCGGCACGGCAGCGATAGAGAAAGCCGCTCATGCGTCCGAGAATGCTCGTTTGAAAATCCATGAAGACCACGTCCGAAGAGAAGAGTTGCAGATGGATTTATGTCGTCACGTTCCAAAGGCGTGGGCCGCAATATGCGGGACGAAGGTGTGCGAACACCTTGTCCCGCGGCAGTCTTCGCCCGATCAGTTGCGCAGATATTCCTCCTTGGAATCGTCGAGCGCGTCGACCCAGGGCGTGTGGTGCTTCGGCGACATGTTGCCGGTCATCAGCGATCGATAGGCATGGTCGCGAAAGCCCATGATATTGTGGGCCTTGTGATGTTCCCACTCCATGAAGGTCCGGTTGGTGCCTTCGATGTCGAAGGAGGGATAATCGGTCTCGGCAAGCAGTTCTTTCACATAATCGCCCTGATACCAGATCATCTGTTCGGCATCCTCGAGCGTCTCCTCGCGGGCGCGCCACATGTCGAAATTGGCTTTCAGCTCCTCTTCCGGCGGCAGCGCGATGCGGCCCATCATCACGTCGCGCGCCCACCAGGCCTGTACGTCGAACATGTTGAAAGTATAGAACTGGTCCTGCATACCGATATAGAAGAGCTGCGGGTTCTTATCGAAGATCACCCCCTTGTAGAGACTGTCCGCCCAAAGGCGGTTGGCGGTCTTCAGCCGGAGGTCGTCAGGCAGGAAGGGGAAGTGATGCTGGTATCCGGTGCAGAGGATTACCGCATCGACCTCCTTGGTCGAGCCGTCGAGGAAATGCGCCGTGCGGTTTTCGAGCCTGGTCAGCAGCGGCCGCTCCTCGAAATTCTCCGGCCATTTGAAGCCCATCGGCTTCGAGCGGTAACTCGTCGTCACCGATTTCGCGCCGTATTTCCAGCATTGCGAGCCGATGTCCTCGGCCGAATAGCTGCGGCCGACGAGTAGGATGTCCTTGCCCTTGAACTCCAGCGCGTCGCGGAAGTCGTGGGCATGCAGTACGCGGCCGTTGAAGGCCTTCACGCCCTCGAAATAGGGCACGTTCGGCGTCGAGAAGTGACCTGATGCCACGACGACATAGTCGAATTCCTCGTCATACATCCGGTCCTCGACACGGTTATGCGCCGTCACCGTGAATTTCTTCGTCGCTTCGTCGAAGCGGACCATACGCACCGGCGTGCTGAAGCGTACCCAATGGCGGACATTCGCCTTCTCGACGCGGCCCTTGATATAATCCCAGAGCACGGCGCGCGGCGGATAGGAGGCGATCGGCTTGCCGAAATGCTCCTCGAAGGAATAGTCGGCGAATTCGAGGCATTCCTTCGGACCGTTCGACCAGAGGTAACGATACATGCTGCCATGGACCGGCTCACCATATTCGTCGAGGCCGGTGCGCCATGTATAGTTCCAGAGCCCGCCCCAGTCCGACTGCTTTTCGAAGCAGACGATCTCTGGGATCTCGGCGCCCTTCTGGGCAGCCGATTGAAAGGCGCGCAGCTGCGCCAGCCCGGAAGGACCGGCACCGATGACGGCTACTCTTGTCATGAAGCATTCCCCTCTTGATTATGCGATATAGATTTACGAAAGAAATTCAAAGCATTACGGTGTTTTTCGCGCCTGAGAGATGCGCGGTGCCGGTGTGCATGGCGGCGCCTCAGTCGGGAAAAATGCCGGGGCTGGTCGGAGCGCCATCGTCATATTTGGATAGCCAGTCGATCGTCGTCTCGCGGAAACGGGTGAGGCCCTTATAATCGATGAGCTCTGGCGGCAGTGTCTTCAGCACGCGCGGGAAGCGCCGCGCCCACTTCGGCACGGTGACGAGTTCTTCCATGTTCATCAGGTAGCAACGGATGACGAAAAGGATGGCGTTAGAACGCGGCAGGCGCCAGAGGCTCTGCAGCTCGACGCGCAGATACACCTTCTCGCCGACATTGTCCGATGTCACGGTGGTGCGATCTGGACCCCATTTGTGATAATTCTCGGGGCTGGTGTCGAGCCGCGGATTGATTGTCATCGTCCAGTTGAACCGCCGCGTCGGCTTGCCTTGCTGCAGGTTCAACAGGAATTTCAGCGCCCGGTCGAAGACGCCGATTTGGTGGGCGAGCGGCACCGGCCCATGCCATTCCATGAAATTCATGCCGATATCGAAATCGAGCGACCAGTCGGCCTGCGTCGTTACCATGCCGGCATCCATCCACAGATTGCCGTCGCGTTGGTCGACGATGCAGAAATCGCCCTGGGCCTGGCGGGTGATGTATTCGAACGGCTCATAGGGCAGCGTCGAGGCATCGCCGAAGGTGAAGCTGTCGTCGATGCCGAGCGGGCGGTTGATCCAGCGCCACTGGTCGCCGTTGCGGATCAGCTTGAAATGGTCGGGATTACCCGCCGCCTGCTCTTCCATCAGCAGTTCCAGCGTATCCCATTGCGCGCTCATCATGTGCGGCAGGGCCTGATAGCGAAGCGGATCCTCCTTCAAAACAAGTGCCCGGTCGTGCATCTCGGCGACATAATGTTCGTCGACGTCGATCAGGTTTTCGAAGACGGTGCCCGCCCGGCCACGCACATGCGGCTCCATGTTGACGGAATACATGTATTCGTCGCGCTCGAAGGGAAACGGGAAGCGCCGGATGTTTTCGGGGCTGTTGCCGTAGCTGAAATCATTCCGGAAGGTTTCCTGCTTGAAGGCTATTGCCATATCGGTCTCCTTGTTCCGCTTCATCCGATGCCGTCAAAGATCGAGATGCAGCCTGTTTCCCTCGAAGCGGGAAACGCAGATCATCACCTTGCGGCCGGAGGCCTTTTCTTCGCTCGTCAGATAGACGTCATTGTGCAGCAGCTTGCCCTCGCAGGTGACGACCCCAGTCTCGCATTGACCGCAGGCGCCGCCGCGACAGAGGAAGGGTGCGTCGACGCCCGCCGCTTCGATCGCCTCCAGCATGCTTTCGTGATGGCCGACCTTCACGCTCTTGCCGGAGCGGATCAGCTCCATCGTGAAAGGCTTGCCGGGCAGCGACGACAGGAACCGTTCCGAATGCAGGTTCTGTTCCGGCCAGCCGGCATTGACGCCGGTTTTCAGCACGCCATCGATCATCCCGGACGGGCCGCAGACGTAGAGATGCGTACCGAGCGGCTGGCTGTCGAGCAGGCGCGTCAGGGGGATGGCGGCGCCTTCGGCGTCGCAATGGATCTTGATGCGATGGGAACCGTAGCGCTCCAGCAGTTGCCGCCAATAGGCGCCGCGATCGCGCGTGCGGATGGCATAATGCAGCTCGAAATTGGCGCCCTCGCGGGAGAACTGCTCCATCATCGCGATGAAGGGGGTAATGCCGATGCCGCCGGCGATCAGAAGATGCTTGCGTCCGCGCCAGTCCGGCTGGAAGAGATTGACGGGGTAGCTGACCCTCAGCTCGTCGCCTTCGCTCACCTTCTCATGCATGAACGTGGAGCCGCCGCGGGAATCCTCGACATGCAGCACGCTGATCTCATAGGCTGCGCAATCATGCGGCGGCGACATCAGCGAATAGGCGTTGCGGCGCATATGGCCGCCATCGTTCATCGAGACGATGATATGCGCGCCGCCGGAAAAATAAGGCATCGGCTTGCCGTCGAGGCGCTCGAAGCGGAAACGTTTGACGCGTTCGGCGATCGGGGTGATCCGCGCCACGCGGACGGGAATTTCTGTACCGCCGCTCAAAGGAACAACTCCTCGGGGTCGGGCGCGCTGCCCGGTTCTTCCGCATCGATATTGACGCCCTGGAAGGCGGCGAGCCGGCGCGAATAATGATCGCGCACCAGAAGCGTCAACCCGCAATGGCTGCAGGTAAAGGGACTGGCGGTGACGTCGTCGGTAATGCCCTTGCAATGAACGCATTGCACGCGTCTGGCGAGCGACCCGCGGTGCTCGGTGATGACGGAGGCGTGGTCCATGCCGTAGTCGAGCGCCACCAGCATTGACTGGCCGATGAAGCCTTCGGTGCCCGCAATATAAAGCCGCGTGCCCATATGGGCGGTGGCAAGCGAGCCCTTCAATCGGAAGAGCAGTGTTGCGATCGTCGGGGCCGTGAAAAACATGTCGGCGCCGAGCTGGCGCAGTGCCTCGTCCAGGCCGGAACCTTGCGAGCCGCGGGCGACATAGAGGATTTCGCTGCGGGAAAGGGCGGTTTCGTCAAGCGCCGGCCGCTGGTCGAGGAGAGCCTTGGCACCCTCCCCTTCGAGTGCGAAAATGTGCCGCCGGGCGTGCGGCTGGATGGTCAGGCCCGTGTAGACTGGTCGGCTCTTGATGCCTGCAACGAGCATTTGCGTGCTCCTTAACCTACGGCAGTCCTCTTCTTCTTCTCCGGATCGTCGAAGGGGAGCGTGTGGGCGGTGGCGTTTGCCTTCACGGTCTTGCCGCGGACTTCGAGTTTCGTCCCATGCACCGCCTTGTCAACGTCAAGACGGGCAATCGCCATGGATTTCTTCGTCAGCGACGAATAGCTCGGGCAGGTAATGACGCCAACTTTCTTGCCATCGGCAAAAACGTCGTCGCCGAGATCGGCCGGTCCATCGGCATCGATCAGCATGCCGAAGATCTTGAAGCGTTCCTTGCCCTTGAGGCGGGCATGTTCCTCGGCGCCGCGGAAGCCCGTCTTGCCGGGGCTGACGGTGAAGTCGAGGCCGAGTTCCCAGAGGCTGTCGCCGGGCGGCTGGTCGGCGAAGGGATACATCTGCGAATTGTCGTAGGGGTAGAACAGCAGGTAGCTTTCGACGCGCAGCATGTCGAGCACGGAGAAGCAGCAGGGGATGATGCCCATCTCCTTGCCTTCCTCGACGATCCGGTCCCAGACCATGACGGCGTCCTGGCCGCGCACGAAGATCTCGTAGCCGCGTTCGCCGGTATAGCCGGTGCGCGAGATCATCACCGGTGCGCCGAACAGTGTCGTCTGCATGTGGTGGAAATATTTGAGATCGCGGATGCCCGGGACGTATTTGGCGAGATAGTCGACCGCGAGCGGACCCTGCAGCGACAGGTCATGCAGGTCGTCGTCGAAGAGCACGGCGCAATTTCGGCCTGCCGCCTGCCTGACGATCTCCTCGTGGCCGGAGCCGGAGCCGTGCACCAGCATCCAGGAGTTCGGGCCGGTACGATAGACGATGCAATCGTCGGTGAAGTGGCCGCGCTCGTTCAGCATGGTCGCATAGACCGAGCGGCCGGGATAGATCTTGGTCAGGTCGCGGGTGGTCATGGCGTCGAGGACGGCGATGGCGTGCGGGCCGACCAGGTGCACCTTCTTCAGGCCCGAGACATCCATGATGCCGGCCTTGGTGCGGACGGCGACATGCTCTTCCGACATGTCCTTGTCGTAGGTCCAGGCGGTTCCCATGCCGCTCCAGTCCTCAAGCTTCGACCCCAGAGCGCGATGCCGATCCGCTAGCACTGAGAAACGCCATGATAGAGCCATTCCCGTTCCCTCTTATTTCTTCTACGGAATATTTATTTCCTGAGTATATAAGTCTTTCGCGCCATGGCAACCCCGCCCGCCATGCATTTCCCCAAAACTTCTGTAGCCTCTGCGCGCCGCCGATTGATCCCCGCGTTCAGCCCATGCGTTCGGAAGCGTAGCTGCCGGGGCTTGCCGGGAAGACCACGGTGCGGTTGCCGTTGATGAAGGTGCGGTGATGGATATGGGCATGGATGGCGCGGGCCAGCACCTGGCTTTCGACATCGCGGCCGATCGAGACATAGTCGTCGGGCGACTGCGCATGGGTGATGCGCGCCGTGTCCTGCTCGATGATCGGGCCTTCGTCGAGATCGGCGG
>NZ_JABDWE010000028.1:0-69721 GCF_019685125.1 Rhizobium sp. NZLR10
GTTCAATGGAACGGCGGACGGAGACCCAGGCTCTCCCACGGGCTTGGTGTCCCAAAGGTGCAACGGTCTTCCATCCGCCACCGCAACAGGCAGTACTACGCCAATAGCGGGTAAAGGGAAGTTACAAGGGTGCCGGCAGGCGGATGAGGGGCGCGGCAACCTTCATCGTCAGGCCTAAATTTTCCGCACAATTTTGACCATCTGGTCAAACATGCTGCAAAATGAGGCGGTGACCTGTTAATTTCAGGGCAAGCGATGCATAGAACGCATTGCTGCATTGCAATATTTTCGCTGTTCCCGATCGAGTGAACGCGGTACATATATCTCCGTAAGCAGCGCACTCCTCCTCCCAGCGCTCTTACATCGGACTGACAACACTCCTCCTCCCAGTTGTCAGTCAGGATCAAGAGCCCGGCGCACCTCCTCCCGCGTCGGGCTTTTTTCTTTTTCCACCCCAGCTCTTCACCGCGCGCAATTTGACTCGGCAAGCACCGTCGGCCTATTTGAACGGGCGCCGCCTGCCGGTGCGTGCACCGGTTGGAGTTAAGTCATGATCGGCAAATGGCGCGGCCCGCGGGCGGCTACGACAGGTCTTCTGCTTGCGGCGTTTGCGCTTGCCGGCTGCGGCGGCAGGCCGGTCGGCGTCATGCAGGCGGCCGGCAGCGTTCCCCCTGGCACGTCGAAAGTCGATCTTCTCGTCGCGACGACCCGCGCTGCCGACGACAATCCCGCCGTGCTATTTTCAGGTGAACGCGGCACCGGGCTCACCGCCAATGCCGTCGATGTCTCGATCCCACCGGAAGCCAATCGCAAGGTCGGCCAGGTGCAATGGCCAAGGCGGCTGCCGGCCGATCCGCTGCGCGATTTCGTCACCGTGTCTGTCGATCCACTGCGGGGCGAGCGGGCTGGCGAGACCTGGCTGAAGGGCCATATGCCTAGGAGTCGCCGGGTGCTGGTCTTCGTGCACGGCTTCAACAATCGCTACGAGGATGCCGTCTACCGCTTCGCGCAGATCGTCCATGATTCGCATGCCGACGTCGCCCCCGTCGTCTTCACCTGGCCTTCGCGCGCCAGCATCTTCGATTACAATTACGACAAGGAAAGCACCAACTATTCCCGCGATGCGCTGGAGGAGCTGCTCACCCGCACCGCCGCCAATCCGGCCGTCAGCGACATCACCATCATGGCCCATTCGATGGGCACCTGGCTGACCGTCGAAGCACTGCGGCAGATGGCGATCCGCAATGGCCATGTCGCCCCGAAGATCAACAATGTCATCCTCGCCTCGCCCGATCTCGATGTCGACGTCTTCGGCCGCCAGTTCGTCAGCCTCGGTAAGGACCGGCCGCATTTCACAATCTTCGTCTCTAGGGATGACCGGGCGCTCGCTCTGTCGCGGCGCATCTCCGGCAATGTCGATCGGCTCGGCCAGATCGATCCCTCCGTCGAACCCTACCGCAGCAAGCTTGAGGCGGCCGGCATCACCGTGCTCGACCTCACCAAGCTCAAGGGTGGCGACCGGCTAAACCACGGCAAATTCGCCGAAAGCCCGGAAGTGGTGAAGCTGATCGGCGACCGGCTGATTGCCGGCCAGACCATCACCGATTCCAATGTCGGCCTCGGCGAAGCCGTCGGCGCGGTGGCGATGGGCGCTGCCCAGACAGCGGGAAGTGCCGTCAGCGTCGCCGTCAGCACGCCGATCGCAATCTTCGATCCGCGCACCCGCCGCAACTACGACGCCCAGCTGAAGCGTCTCGGCCAGTCGATGAACAATACCGTGGGCTCGGTCGGCGACAGCGTCGGTGCCGGCCTGCCGGAAAGCCAGTAAAAATTCCACAGAGTAATTCCAGCAAAAGTGCACGGCGGTTTTGCGTTTCGGAATTGCGAGAAAACAAAGAGCTAGAGATTTTCCGTGATTCGGAGAAAACGGAAATTCTCTAGGCATCGCCGCCGATCTGATATATCAGACCGATGGACGGCAATCCTGTCTGCCGTCTGGGTGGGTTGATCGCATGGCGGATGAGACGAAGAAAAAGGTTGTTGTCGTCGGCGCAGGCGTGATCGGCGCCTCGATCGCCTTCGAGCTGCAGCGGCGCGGCCTTGAGGTGACGCTGATCGACAAGGCTGAGCCGGGACGCGGCACGTCTTTCGGCAATATGGCGAGCATCGCGCTCGATTTTTCCGCCGGTTCCGGCCCCTCGACCTGGAAGAAGATGCCCGGCTGGCTGCTCGATCCGGAAGGCCCGGTCTGGCTGAGGCCCTCCTATGCGGCAAAGATGCTGCCCTGGTTCCTGCGTTTCCTCGCCGCCGGCCGGCCGTCGCGTCTGCGACAGATCGAGGATGCCGGTATGAGCCTGTCGCTCCGCGCGCTCGCCGATTTCAGGCAGATGCTCGAGGCGATCGATGCGTCTGACATGATGACCCAGGAGGGCTGCCTGGCGATCTACGAGACAGAGGCGGAATTTGCCGCCGATCGCGGCCATCTCGCCATGATGCAGCGCTACGGCCTCGAATTCGAGGTGTTGAGCAACGGCGCCATCCAATATTACGAGCCGGCGCTTTCGCCTTCGATCGCCAAAGCCGTGCTGCTGCCCGACAACAAGTCGATCCGCGATCCCTACAAGCTGGTGGTGAAACTCTTCGACGCGGCAAGAGCTGCCGGCGCGAATTTCGTCTCCGGCGCGGTCAGGAATATCGAGCGCAGGGGCGATGGCACCGCCGTCGTTCTCCTCGACGATGACAGCCGCATCGAGGCTGGTTCGGTAGTGCTCGCCGCCGGCGTCCACACCCGCTTCCTCGCCGAAAAGCTCGGCGAGCCGATCCCGCTCGAAACCGAGCGCGGTTATCACACCCAGATCATGAAGCCCGGCATCACCATGCGCTATTCGGTGATCTGGCCGCATCGCGCCTTCATGGTGACGCCGACGGCCGGCGGCATCCGTGTCGGCGGCAATGTCGAGCTCGCCGGTCTCGACGCCGCCCCCGATTTCCGCCGTCCGCGGGTGCTGGTGCGCCATGCCCAACGGGCGCTGCCCGGTTTGAAACTCGCGGAGGCGACGGAGTGGATGGGTCATCGCCCGGCACTGCCCGATACGATCCCGATCATTTCGCCGTCGTCGAAGATACCGGGGGTTTTCTATGCGACCGGCCACGGCCATCTCGGCCTGACCTATGCGGCAACGACAGCCCGGCTGATCGGCGATATGATGACCGGCACCGAACCGCCGGTCGACATGAGCCCGTTCCGCATAGACCGATATTAGAACCGGATTTAATGTCGACGGCGGCGTCACCCGTCGCGTCCGAACTGGAGTTTTCTGAGATGAGATGGAAGCGCACGATCCAGCTGCTGGACGTTCATGCCGAAGGCGAGATCGGCCGCGTCGCAATCGGCGGCGTGCCGAAGATCCCGGGCGAGACCATCGCCGCCCAGCTGCAGTGGCTGAACACCGATCCGAAGGGCGACGAGCTCCGCCGCTTCCTCTGCCTGGAGCCGCGCGGCGCCCCGATCGGCTCGGTCAACCTGCTGCTACCGGCACGGCATCCCGAGGCGGATGCCGCCTTCATCATCCTGCAGCCCGACCAGGCGCATGCGAGCTCAGGCTCGAACTCGATCTGCGTGACGACAGCCCTGCTCGAATCCGGCATCGTCGAGATGCAGGAGCCGGAGACGACAGTCACGCTCGAAACCGCAGCCGGCCTGGTCAAGGCGACGGCAACCTGCCGCGACGGGCGCTGCGAGAAGGTCCGGCTGACCATGGTGCCGTCCTTCGTGCATGAACTCGATGTCGCAATCGACACGCCGCATTGGGGAAGGATCAAGGCCGACCTCTGCTATGGCGGCATCTTCTATGCCCTCGTCGATGTCGACCAGATCGGTCTGAAGATCGAGAAAGCCAATGCCGCCGGGCTCGTCCAGGCCGGCATGATCCTGAAAGAATTGATCAACCGCGACATCAAGGTTGTCCATCCCGAGATCCCGGCGATCTCGGGTGTCGCCTATGTGATGTTCCGCGATACCGAGGCCGACGGCACGGTGCGCACCTGCACAACCATGTGGCCGGGCCGGGCCGACCGCTCGCCTTGCGGCACCGGAAATTCCGCCAATCTCGCCACCCTTTATGCCCGCGGCAAGGCCAAGATCGGCGACGTCTTCACCTCGAAATCGATCATCGGCTCGGAATTCGAGGTCGGGTTGCAGGCGGTAACCGAAGTGGCCGGCCGCCCGGCGGTGATCCCGACCATTACCGGCCGCGGCTTCACCTTCGGCCTGACGCAGGTGGCGCTCGACCCCTTCGACCCGCATCCCGCAGGCTTCGCGCTCACGGACGTCTGGGGGCCGTCGGCCGGGGAGATTTGACGCTCGGGCAGGGTGCCGATCGTGTGAAGCGGTCTTCGAGTGGCATCCTGTTCTAATGCGCTCTACCAGAGTCCGCCGCCGGCCGGGCGGGTGCGTCGTTTCACAAACTGCGCACAGAATTGCGCTCCACCAGCTTGCAGGAGACGACACGACTGCTGGCGCGCACATTGTCGCCTGCCACCACTGTGTTCAGCCACTCCGCCCCCTGAAAACCGAGATCGTAATATGGCAACGCCGCGGTGGTCAGTTCCGGCTTCAAGGCCAAAGATACGGTCCTGAAATCGTCAAAGCCGACAATACTGACGTCCTGCGGGATTCTGAGTCCAAGCGCCATGGCCGCGATGTAGATTTGGATCGCCATTTCATCGTTGCCACTCATGATCGCGGTTGGCCGGTCCTTTTGCTGCAGCATTTCGGTCGCCGCTGCGAAGACATAGTTCTCCTCGGCCCCGACCGGTCCCTCCATTCCAAGACGAATGGTGAGGTCACCGTCTGCCACTTCAAACTCTTTGGTGGCCTGACGAAAGGCGTCCAAGCGCAGCTCTGCTCCCAGAAGAACTGGGTTAAGTCTGATATAGCCGATCCTGCGATGGCCCCGTTCAAGCAGATAGCGGGTGAGGTCTCGGGCGCCCTGGAAGTCGTCAGGCTCAATGGACGGAAAAAGTTCACTGGTTTGCGGTCGGCAGTTGATCATCACCGTCGGGACGCTGACATCGCCGGCCACGGGATCCACGATTCGATGGTACATCGTCACATAGAGGACCCCATCGATGCGATGGGACTGGAACATTTTCCAGATTTCCGCCTCGCGTTCGGACGAGCCGCCGGTGTTCGCCATCAGGATGGTTTTGCCGTGCGTGTTGGCCCAGTCCTGGATCCCGCGTACGATGTCGACCGAATAGGGCGTGGTCGAGACATAGTCCGTGATGATCCCGAACGTGTTGGACCGGCTGGAGCGTATCTGGCGCGCGGCCATGTTGGGGACGTATCCCAAGTCTCGAATGGCTTTTTCCACTCTTTCTCGGGTGTCCTCCGTCACGTGCGGTTCGCCGTTGATGACCCGGGACACGGTCTTGTTCGATACCCCGGCCGCTTTGGCGACGCTGACGATACTGACCATGTCCAATCCTTTTCCTGCTTAATTACCTTGTACACGAACGGAATGACAACGTCGACAATTTTATGACAACGTCGTCAATTTGAATTGACAACGTTGTCATTGGAAGATTATGTTGCCTGTCATCGGAGGTTGGAGCGAGAGCCTCGGATCAAAGACAGGAGGATCTGATGAAGTATTTGCTTTCTGCCAGCGCGCTTGCGCTCATCTTCATGGCGGCCCCAATGCAGGCCGAAACGATCAATGTCCTGGTCGAAGGCGGCGGGGAGATGCTGCAAAAGGCCGTGGCCGAGAAGTTCACTGCCGAGACCGGCATTGAGGTGAAGTTCTCCGTCGTCCCCTATCAGGGTGTGTTCGACAAGTTTTCGGCCGAGATTGCTTCCGGTTCGTCGGCCTTCGATGTCGTTGCGATAGACGTCGTATGGAATGCGAAATTCGCTGGTCATGTCGAGGATCTCTCGCCTCTCTTTACCGAGGCAGTGCGCAAAGACCTGCCTCCCGCTTTGCTTGCGGACGCCAAAGTTGGCGGCAAGATGATCGGAATGCCGGCCTGGGCGAATGCCGAGATCGTTTTCTATCGCAAAGATCTCTTCGACAAGCCGGAGGAACAGAAGGCGTTTCAGGCAAAATACGGTTATCCCCTGGCGCCGCCGAAGAGCTGGCAGCAATGGCGCGACATCGCAAAATTCTTCACCCGGGACACGGATGGCGACGGCAAGACCGATTTCTGGGGCACCGATACCATCGGCACCTTTTCTGAGGAGTGGATGGCGCATGTGCTTCAGGCGGGCTCGCCCGGGGTGATCCTCGACAAGGATGGCAAGGTCATCATTGACAATGAAGCGCACAAGAAGGCGCTCGAATTCTACATCGCGCCGCACTGCACCGATCATTCCGTTCCTGAAAACGTCAACGAAATCGGTTGGGGCGAAGCTCAAAACCTGTTCTATCAAGGCAAGACGGCGATGATGAAATTCTGGGCGCACGCCTACAAGATGACACCTGAGGATTCCAAGGTCAGCGGAAAGGTCGGCGTGGCGCCGATGCTTGCAGGTGAGGCCGGAATCGCGGCCATTCCCGGTCCCTGGTACAATGTCGTTCCGTCGACCTCCCAGCACAAGGATGCAGCCAAGAAGTTCATAGCCTTCGCGATCGCCAACAATGCCCTCGGCATCGAGGCTCCGCTTGGCCTCGCCGCGACGAACTCCGCCTACCGAAGCTATGTCGACAAGCCCGGCTATGAGCATTTCACACCGCTCCTCGAAACGCTTGGGGCTCCTGCGACGCAAGGCCGGCCGATGAACGAAAAATATCAGGAAATCGTCGACGAAGCGGTGCTTCCCGCGGTGCAGCGGGCCCTGACCTGCAAAGCGGATGTCGGCAAGGTCCTGACGGACGCCAAGGAAACGATCGAGGATATCCTCCACTAACCCGTATCCTTAACCTCAGCGGGGGACCGAAGGTCCTGCGCCTATCATCAGCTTTCGGAGACGGCCATGTCGGGTGAAGACCGATTTGTGCTCTACATGCTTGCGCCGGCGCTGGCCATCCTCGGCTTGCTGGTCGCATACCCGGTAGGGCTCCTGGTGTTCGATTCCTTTTTCAAGGTCGATACCATCGCACCCCACATACGAGAGTGGGTGGGTCTCAAGAATTATGTCGATGCGCTAACCTCGAAGCGCGTCGCCGAAAGCGCCTTTAGAACCGTCCAATATTCAATCTTCGCACTGTTCTTCGAGTTTACCTTCGGCTTCTGCGCCGCTCTGCTGTTCTCGGCTCTGCCCGGCCAGTCACGTTGGCACCGCACGATCTTTACTCTGCCGCTGATGGTGCCTCCGATCGTCGCCGGCCTGCTGTGGCGCTTTCTGCTGGTCGGGAACATCGGCATTCTGAACTACGGACTCGTCCATCTGGGCATCATCAGCGATCCCGATGCGATCGCGTGGCTTTCCGACGAAGATATCGTCATCTATTCCGTTTCCTTCGCCGATATCTGGTTGACGACCTCCTTTGTCGCGCTCGTATCCTACGCCGGATTGACGAACATTCCCAAAGACCTGCTCGAGGCCGCGCGGATCGACGGTGCCAATGCGTTCAAACGGTTCTGGCATGTCACGCTGCCGCTGATGCGCCCGGTGATTGCCGTCGTCGTCATCGTGCGCGGGGTGGATGCAGCCAAGACCTTCGACCTCATCTGGATACAAACGCAGGGCGGTCCCAACCATGCCTCGGAGGTGTTTTCGATGAACATCTACCAGCGCATGGTTCGGTTCGGTGACCTCGGCGAAGCGTCGGCGTCGGGCGCTCTTTTCCTGATGGTCATGATGCTTCTGGCCGCCGCAGCCTATTGGAAGATATGGAGGCCGGCCCATGCATAGAGCGCCTCGCCTCAATGCCAGCGGAGTCCTGATTAACGCCGCAGCTCTCGTGCTCGTGCTGTCCTACGCTCTGCCCTACATCTATCTGTTGATGACCTCCATCAAACCGGCGGCCGATGTTCAGCAGATCCCGCCGAGCTTCTTTCCTGCGGTCATGTCGTTCGAGAACTTTCGGGCGGTGCTGCAGTCGTCGACCCTGCCGAGAGCTTTCGTCAATTCCCTTTCGGTTGCGGTGCTCACCACCGCGCTCTCCCTTTTGGTTGCCGTGCCTGCCGCTTACGTTGCCACGCAGTACCGACGCCGGATCACCACGCTTTTTCTGCTTTTTGCCCTGATCACGCGCATGGTGCCGTCGGTGTCGCTGGGTGTGCCGCTGTTCCAGCTTTTGAAGTCCATGGGTCTGCTTGACACTATTCCAGGGCTTGTTCTCGCCCACACTTCGGCCGCTGTGCCGCTGGCGCTGCTGCTCATGGCCGCTTTCTTCGAAGGTGTGCCTAAGGAACTCGAAGAGGCTGCCCGCATGGATGGCTGCACGCGATTTCAAGCCTTTCGGAAAATCATCCTTCCCGTCATGACGGGCGGCATCGCAGTCACCGCACTCTTCACGTTCATCACCAGTTGGAACGAGTTCCTCTACGCACTGCTGCTGACGTCGGAGACGAGCAAGACGGCGCCGATCGTCATTGCCGAATACAATTCCGTCTACGGGCTTGCCTGGGGCGCGATGACCGCGGCGGCGGTGCTCTATTCGCTTCCCGTCATCATCGTGACGCTCGCACTTCAAAAACAGATCGTCGGCGGCCTGACATTCGGCGCTGTAAAGGGATGAGGAGGCAGGTATGGCCGGTATCGAACTGCGCAACATCAACAAGATCTACGCAAACAGTTTTCACGCCCTTCACGATCTGAACTTCGACGTCAGGGATGGCGAGTTCATGGTGTTCGTCGGTCCCTCGGGTTGCGGGAAGTCGACAGCGCTGAGGATGATCGCCGGCCTGGAGAGCATCTCCAGCGGCGAACTCAGGATCGATGACCGGGTCGTCAATGATGTCGATCCCAAGGACCGCGACATTGCCATGGTCTTTCAGTCCTACGCGCTCTACCCCCATAAGACGGTGCGCGAGAACATCGCCTTTCCCTTGCTGATGGCTGGCCTGCCGAGGGCCGAGATCGATAGTCGCGTGACCGAAGCGGCGCGCATTCTCGAATTGACGGCATTGCTCGACCGCAAACCGGGGCTGCTCTCCGGAGGTCAGCGCCAGCGCGTCGCCATGGGACGGGCGATCGTTCGCAAACCGGCGGCCTTCCTGCTGGATGAACCGCTCTCCAACCTTGATGCCAAACTGCGTGTGCAGATGCGGGCCGAGATCGCCAGCCTGCAAAGAAAACTGAATGTCACCACGGTCTATGTGACCCATGACCAGGTCGAGGCAATGACGATGGGTGACCGGGTGGCGGTGATGAAAGGCGGCGTGCTGCAGCAAGTCGACACACCGCAAAACCTGTACAATCGCCCTGCAAACGTCTTTGTCGCCGCCTTTATCGGGTCGCCGTCAATGAACTTGTACGAGGCCGTTCTGAATGGAAGGACGCTGACCCTGGGCAACAACAGTTTCGAGATCCCTGACCGGGTTTTCGAATGCCGCCCCTCTCTCGACGGTGCGTCCAACCGTCAGGTCATTGTCGGTATCCGGCCCGAGCACATGAACGACGCCGCGATCCGGCCTTCTTCGGCCGAGATCTCGGCCCCGGTCACTTTAGTCGAGGCGCTGGGTTCTGAATCCATGGTGCATCTGCATATCGACGCACCTTGGGTGGATGCCGGCGACCCGGACGCCGTCGCCGACATCGGCAACGAAAAAGCTGCTGTAGCCCGTTTTTCTCCGAAGAGCACAGTACGCGCAGGTAACATCGCGCGCATCGCTGTCGATGCCGAAGAACTTCACTTCTTTAAACCGGATACCCGCACCAGCATCTGGTGATGATATTGCCTGGAGAAACACAAGAGTGACTAGTCCATCTATCGGCACCGATTGTCTGCAACTCTTTCGGATCTCCAGCCAGGATCTTACTGCAAACGCAAAACGAGAACTGGTTGGACGCGTTTGCCCAGACGCCTGGCGAGCAACAAGCCAATCAAGAGCATCAGTCTACTCTCGCTGTGGAGCAAGAAATGTCCGAGAAGACGTTAACAATGGTTAGCGAAAACTGCTTCGATGTAACGAAGCATCCCGCAGGCAATCCCTATGAGGATATTGGGGCGGTCATCAATGGCATCATTGCGGATATCAAGAGCAGGCAACCGGTTTCCGATCTCAATGATGGCGGAAAACCTGGAGCAGTTATCTATATACCACCAGGCGATTATCGTCTTGTTACGCAAGTCGTTATCGACCTGAGCTATCTGAAGATTGTGGGCTCTGGACATGGTTTCACGTCGTCGAGCATCCGTTTCAATGTACCCGCAAACGAGCTGACGCACTGGCATGAAGTGTGGCCAGGCGGAAGTCGCATACTCGTGGACACATCTCCGGATGCCGCCCACGGTGAGGCTGCCGGAGCCGCGTTTTATGTTAAGCGCATCGGAAATCCGCGCATAAGCTCTGTGGAGTTTGCCGACTTCTGCATCGATGGCCTGCACTTCATTGACGATGGTTCGGGGCAAAATGATTCAGAAAATACATACAGGAATGGCAAAACAGGAATTTATGTCGGCAGCGCCAATGACTCAATCCGAATAACGGGGATGGGTCTTATCTATCTGGAGCATGGAGTGACTGTTCATGATGCAGATGCGCTCGCGGTAGATAACAATTTCATTGCAGAGTGCGGCAACTGTATCGAATTGAAAGGCATGGGTCAGGCCACAAGAATAGCAAATAATTTTGTAGGAGCCGGCTACAGGGGACATTCCATTTACGCTGAAAATTATGGTGGCATTCTAGTATCATCAAACAATGTATTCCCTCGAGGAGCGAGCAGTGTCTATTTTTCCGGCGTCGTCCGTTCCTCGGTCACAGGAAACAGATTCCATTCCTTCTATCCCGGAATGTTGGTTTTTGCTCATAACTGTTGCGAGAATTTGGTTTCCTCAAATCACTTTTTGCGAGATCGCGAGCCATGGGCGCCCATGCAGAAGTACGACAACGGTTTGGATGATCTGTTTGGACTTTTGCATATTGACGGCAGCAACAACTCGGTAATCGCGAACCACATCTCGGAAACAATAGATATTCAATATATCAAGCCTGTCGCCGTAAAGCCTGTGATTATCAAGCTGGTTTCCGGTAGTGGCAATTACATAGCCAATAATCACATTGTGGCCACCACCGAAATATCGCAAATCACTGACGCACCAGACAGTGCCTGCTTTTCAACACAAGTGGGCGCATTGCTGTCGACTGACAATCTAAAGGCGCTCGAAGTAACGGCAATACTGGTGCAAGAGGGGTCGGTACGCAATACAGTCCTGGATTCAGGCCGTGACGAACAGGTTGAGATGGACAGAACAATGAACGCATTCAGGGCCACTCCAGCTCCTGGGAATAGTCTGCGATAAAACCCGCCGCCAAGACTCGGCCACCGGTTCAAGATCGGCTTGTGCGGCGCTGGCCGGAACATGGGCTGTCGGACCAATAGGAGTTCGCGCCGGCTTTTTTCAAGTGGATCAATGTCGGGATCGGGTATGACCAGCCGTAGCGACGTCATTCAATTCGAAGGCGTCACAACCTGCTCTACGTAAGCCGCGAGTGTGGGTGCAACATGCTCCCCGAAACGCTCGCATCAGGACCGCAGCCCCCATCAACCGCGTTGCAAAATCCTGGTGTTGACGTGACCTGCGGTGATCTCCTCGATCGGCACTGGTCGACCAAGCAGATATCCCTGGCCGATGTCGCAACCCAGTTCCTGAAGCCGTCGACGCTGGCTCTCCTCTTCGATGCCTTCGGCCGTGATCGTCACGCCAAGTCCGGCACCGAGAGCGATAATGGCCTTGATCACCTTGTCCTGCTTGTCATTGGTCTCGAACGAGGCGACGAAACTCCTGTCGATCTTGATCTTGTCGAACCGGTAGTTCGACAGTTGGGAGAGGCTGGAATAGCCTGTTCCAAAGTCGTCGAGAGCAATCCTGACCCCCGCATTCACCAGATCGTCGAGGACGATCCGTGCCGTGACGGCGTCCTGGATGATGGCGCTCTCCGTTACCTCAAGCTCGACCCTGTGCGGGGGAAGACCGACATCGCCCAATATCTTGAGAATTCGCAGGCCCAGCAACCTGTCGCTCAGTTGGATCGGTGAAAGGTTGAACGACAGGACGAGTTCGCTTGGCCAGGAAAGCGCATCGGTGCAGGCGCGCCGAAGCAGCTGATCCGTCAATTCGACGATCAGGCCGGCTTGCTCTGCCACTGGAATGAATACGCTGGGGGGGATGAATTCGCCGGAAGCCGTTTTCCAGCGGGCCAGCGCCTCGAAGCCGATAATCTTGTTCGCCTTCAGGTCCACGAGCGGTTGATAATAGGGAACGATCTCAGCCTTCCGGATCGCCGCTCGCAGATCCCCTTCCATTCGAATCCGTTTCGCCAACTCGTCCTGCATCGAAGGCACGAAGGGCTTCACCAGATCGCGGCCCTGCTTTTTCGCCACAGACATCGCACAGTCGGAATGTCGAATGACTTGACCGAGGTCATCGCCGTTCTCCGGATAAAGTGCGAAGCCGACGCTGGCGCCGAGATCGACGGCGACACCATTGAATGTGAAAGGCTTGCCGATCACGCGGACGATGCGGCTGCCCAAAGCGGCAAGATCGGGATTTCCCATGCGCCGCGCCAGAACGACGAACTCGTCTGCACCAATGCGGAAAACGCGCTCACGGGGAAAGAGGGCGGAGAGCCGCTGAGCAACAATTTTCAGCACCGCATCACCGTGATCGTGCCCCAGCAGGTCATTGACCTTCTTGAAGCCGTCGAGATCGATGCTGAACACGGCATAGGTTTCCTGTGCCCTTTGATCGATCATCGCCCGCGCGCACAAGGAATCCAGAAATCTGCGGTTGGGCAGCTCGGTCAGCGTGTCGTGACAGGCAATCCAGTCCACGTTCTTTTCGGCCTGCAGCCTGCGATTAACCTCTCGCGAAAGATCCCGGATCCGCAGCGCGGAATAGATTAGCCCCAGAAACCCGGAGATGTTGAGGGCGAGGAGCGCGTGGTCGAGCGGGTAGCCGTGATGCTGCTCGATGAACCCATCCAGCCCCTCATGCCAATGGAACTGCCAGGATAGGCAGAAAAGCAGCAGGAAGATCGAGATCCAGACCAATATCTCCATCTGGGGTCTGGTTGGCTGGATGCGAGGCATGGGAACGGGCTCCTGTTGGGTGAAGAACCATCATGGCCAGTTCGCAGGACCGCATCGTCCCCTAGATATTTCCAACACCGCCACAATTCATTCGGGCGGAATTAAGCGGGCCGGCTTTTGCCGTCGTTGATCAAGCGCACAGCACCGACCAGCCCGAAAGACTATCTGAACTTCGAACGTTAATGGTGGGTTGCCTGGACGGCGGCGCTGGCATTTCGCTGCGCAGAACGGACAGCTTTCCCGCAAACTGGATGGGGTGGCACCGATCTATAGCGTGGCGCAGGCTACTGAAGGGTGGGGGTAACACCCCACGTGTCCGAGACCATGTAGCCGTTCTGCCACGGATCCTCCGCGTCGACGGAGTATGTATCTCCCAGCGACGAAATGTTTCCTGCCGAGTGAAGCTCAGTGCTTTCGACCGTCACAAACTGAACTTGCTGATGGATTGGATACAATATGTATGCAACATGGCGATGCCTGCCTGCCTGTTTGGCCAGGCTAGATGGAGGAAAAATGACTGAGACAGCCACCATGTCGATCAGCCAGCTGCACGAGTTGGTTGAAGCAATCTTTCGGCGGGCCGGGTTGAATGCGGTGCAGGCAGTTGCATTGACGAATGTCATTGTGGCTGGCGAGCGCGACGGCTGCAAATCTCACGGCATCTACCGCATCGAGGGCGCCTTGCGCACGGTGAAGGCGGGAAAAGCCAAGCCCAATGCCATCCCCACGATCGCCCCGCAGGCAAGTTCCGGTATCGTGACGGTTCAGGGGAATGGCGGGTTTGCTAATCCCGCGTTCGAGCTTGGCTTGCCGCTGGTTGCTCAGGCGGCGCACGCGTCGGGAATTGCGGCGTTGGTTGTCAACGATGTCGTCCACTTTTCTGCGCTCTGGTCGGAAGTGGAAGCCCTGACCGGACAAGGCCTCGCGGCGATCGTCATGTGCCCCAGCTATGCCGCGGTTGCTCCGGCGGGCGGCAGCAAGCCACTGCTGGGGACCAACCCATTCGCCTTCGGCTGGCCGCGAGTGGACAAGCCGCCCTACGTTTTCGACTTCGCGACATCCTTGGTGGCTCGAGGTGAAATTGAACTTCATCGCCGCGCCGGCAAGCAGCTTCCCGAAGGCTGGGCAATCGATGCGCACGGCGCCCCGACCACCGATCCCGATGAAGCTCTCGCCGGCGCGATGTTGCCTTTTGGCGGCCATAAGGGCTCGGCTATAGGAACGATGATCGAACTGCTTGCCGGGGTCATGATCGGTGATCTGACAAGTCCGGAAGTGCTCGATTATCTCGGGACGACGACACTGTCACCAATGCATGGCGAGCTGATCATCGCCATGTCGCCGAAAGCGTTTTCGGCGGGTCGTCCGGGTGACCCGTTTGCGCGAGCAGAAGCGCTGTTCGAGGCAATAATCGGGGGTGGTGCACGGCTTCCCTCCGAACGCCGTTTCGTTGCGCGCGCAAAGTCTGAAAGGGAAGGGATCACCCTGACCTCGGCTGAATTGGAACAACTCAGCCGCCTTCATGACAAGGGCCTGGATGCCGTTTCCTGACGAGGTTTCAACGTGGCATGGGACGAGCAGGTCTCCCGGAAGGAGGACCTGTTCGTTGAAGGGCTAAGGGATCAGGGCTTGTATTTTTCGACCGCGCCCGGCAGTTTGCTCCATCCGGCATACCAGGTATCGAACAGCTTCAGCTGCTGCTCGACATAGCCGCGCTGGCTTTCGGAAAGTTCGTCGGTTTCGTTGAAATGCAAGGCATATTCCGCGTCACCCTTCAGCACCATCATATGCTTGAAATAAAGCACAAGGTCCGGACCTTCATCGAAGGACGAAAGCACGCCGAGCGCCGATTCCAGCTCGAGCGCACGCTGACGGGCATCCGGGTCGCCCTTGGCGGCAGCCTGCGAAAGATTGCACATATGGATGACTTCCTTGGGCAGGACGCAACCAATGCCGGTGATCGCGCCGACAGCACCGCAGTTCACAAACCCGTGGAAGACACAGGTATCGACGCCGATCATCAGCGACACGTCATCGTCGCGGCTGGTGATGTTTTCCGCAGCATAGCGCATGTCGGCTGCACCGCCGAATTCCTTGAAGCCGACGAGGTTCGCATGGTCTGCACGCAGGGCAAAAAACAGGTCGGCGCGGGTCGCGAAGCCATAGTAAGGGCTGTTGTAGATGACGGCAGGAAGATCCGGCGCAGCCGCAAGGATGGCCTTGAAATGGTTTTTCTGGGCCGTGACGACGGTGCCGCGGGAGAGCACGCGGGGGATAACCATCAGTCCCTGTGCGCCTACCTTCTGAGCGTGCGCCGCATGGGCAACGGCTGAAGCGGTATTGACCGCTCCTGTGCCGACGATAACCGGAATACCGGCATTGACCAGGCGCTCGACGCCTTCCATGCGCTGCTGATCGGTCAGGAGGGGCCAATCGCCCATCGAGCCGCAATAGACGACCGCCGACATTCCTTCTGCGATGAGTTCTTTGCCCTTGCGGACCAGCCCATCATAGTCAGGGCTGCGGTCATCCTTGCAGGGTGTCATGAGAGCGGGAACGACGCCCGAAAAAATCTTAGCTTTCATCGTGAAAACTCCTCGGTGAGACGAAACGGAGACTGGTGGCGGATGCAGAGCGTCGCGCCTCGATGCAGATGAATATACATCTTTGTATTTTTTTTGTCGACAAGAAATTGCGAGCGTCGATGTTTTTTAAAGACTGATGTCGAACCGGTCTTTCCTGGCAAACAGCTTCTGAATCTGTTCAACAATTTGTTCCGCGTGCATGCGCGCCAGCCGGTCGGCGAGGTCCGCGTCCCGCGCTGCGATTGCAGCAATGATCTCTTCGTGTTCGTCGACGAATTGCTGCGGCAGCCGATCGCCATAGGACTGGTAGTACAGCCGGAGAATGCGTCGTCCATCATCGAGGATACGATTGAATACGGCGACGAAGTATGGATTGCGCCCGGCTTCTGCAATCGAAGAATGAAGGGCGGCGTTGCTCGCAATCATCGCCAGGGCGTCTTGGTTCGCGACGGCGGTTGCGAATTCTAATTGACGAGCCTTGATCTCCAGCAAATCTGCAGGACGATGATATTGCGCCGCGAGCTTCGTGGTGACGCGGTACATCAGCACCAAAGCGTCGAAGAAAGTATGCAGGTTGAGAAAGTCGATGTTGGATACCATCGTCGACCGATTGGGCAGCGTATCGATCAGACCTTCACCCGCAAGGCGGACCAGCGCCTCGCGGATTGGCGTGCGCGACATTTTGAAATGTTCGGCGAGCTGCACCTCGTCGATCGGGCTGCCGGGTGGCAAGACCAGGTCCAGAATGTCATTGCGCAGAAGTTCGTATACGGTTTTCGCACCGGAACCACGCTTGCGTTCGGAGGGAGCTTGCGTCTGCATGGCCATTTCAAAATCCTTGTTGTCGACAACGGGTACTTTGAAACATTCACGCGGGCAACTGTTCGTGTTCTGCTCCCGACCTTTGCAACAACCGCAAAACAACTCTCGCTGCGGACGCCGGCCCGCACTCGATCCCCTTTTTAGATTGGTCGATCATGCCGGCAGCGAGGCTTCGGCTGTCCATCCGGCTGCTCGGGGTGTCACGCGTCCTGAAATCGCGGCTTCCACGCAGTCGCTCAGACTGGCGAGCCGTACGAAGCGACCCGAGAGGCCGGGGCCGTAATGCGCATATTTTCCGGAGTTCGTGATCACTGCTTTGGTCTTGGTGGGAAACACTGGTTCGGAGATCGAGCACCAGCAAAGGTCCGGGAAAACCTGAACCCCCGCCTGACGCAACTCGGCAAGGGTGCCGTCGCCTTGAGCCTGGTCGATCACCTGCTGGCCGGCTGTCACAATCACGGCGACGCCCGGATGGCGGCGCCTTCCCATCAACGCAGTCGTCAGTGCGGCGGCCAACGCGCGGCATTCTTCGATGGATGCATGCGGGCTCCCGATCGCGACGAGTTCGACATCTGCCGGGCCGTCATTCAGCAAGCGCCACGCATCGTGCATGTCCTCGACCGTGATGCTGACTTGACCGGCGTCCGGATGGACTGGCCCGGCTGCCTCGGGCGTTATCCCTGCGATGTGCAGCATTGGCGATGCGGATGTTGTTCCGAATGCAGCGCAGAGAGCTTTCAAATCGTCTCGAGACGGACGGGCCTGGCCAAGCCCTTTGACAAGCGGAATGCAATCGGGCGCCTTCTTCCCGATCAGATATCCGATGAGTGGCCAAAACGCGTCGTTCACGGATGCCGGGGTTTCAACGTCGATAACCAGCCGAGCGTGCCGATTGATGTCGAGATAAACCCCGGATTCCGGGGCTCGCCCGGTCAATGCAATACAGAGATCCAGGAAGTCAGGGTGTTTGGCCGTGCGCGCACCGAGCACGGTGTTTGCGAAGATGACGGCATTGGACTCCGACCAGGCAATCGTTTCACCGGTTTGCGGAGCGCTGTCCAGAAGATAGGGAGAACAGGTGAAGGTTGGCCGACAGCCCATTCGCACGTAAGCGTCCGCAAGGCGTGCGGCCGGTGCGCCGAAGGACGGCGGTATCCCTTGCATTTCCCAGTTCGCCCGATCGACCGAGATCGCGTTCATCGTGGTCGGAATACGCACCCTCGCACCGAGATCGGTGATCGTCTCGGCAAAAGTAAGGTTTGCCGGACTTGCGTAGATGCATCCGTCGATATGGCCCTGGCTCACATCGATGAGCCGCGTGGCGCCCTGCTGGGCGGCCATCGCACAAATGATCCGCATGGCCTGCATCGCGCCCGGACCATCGCCGCCATTGAGCATCTTGCAGTCTTCCTCGGTCAGTTCGAGGTCGGCGAGGGCAGGAGCAGGCAGTTCCGTGTTGAGGCTCTGAGAGGTGATGACACCACGCTCTATCGACGCCGACTGAGCCTGGGAAAGAAGTCGGAAATTCTCCGGGCTGAGCCTGATGACCGGCATCGGCCTATCGAACATCTCGGCTGCTATCAGTGCACCGAGCGTCAAGACGTCCTCTGCTTCGCTGAAGACCAGAGCGGCGGGACCGCGGCCGGTCAGAATGAGGTCGAGCAATACGCCGGATCCCGTGCAGGAGCCACGGCTCGTCGGCATCATCAAAATGGCGCCGGTCAGGGAAACGCCGTGCAGCGGGTGGTGCACGTCGATGACATTTCCGGTTGCCGGGTCTACGCCGCCCCAGAAGCTCAATGCCTCCTCCGTTGCGACAACGCGGCCTGTTGCGGAGCCCTTCAAAACGGTCCGCGGTGCTGATGCGATGGTCATTTGACTGTCTCGTCTGCTCTTTTGGTCGACTGCCGTCGTGTTGCCGTTGCCGGTGGATCGCTCCGCCGACGCCAAGGCTTCAGCTGGAGAATTGTATAAAATATGCAAAAAATGCAGACCTCCCAAGGACCTCCAGGCGCAAATTTGCCGATTTATCGCAATCCAATTTCGCTGAGTTAGGATCAGGCAGTCAGGTCAAGCGCTCAAGAGCACGGATCGTGAAGAGGTACGCGTGACCAGTCGCGCGGCGCAAGCCGCTTGGCTTCGGCGTGGCACATCTGCCGGGGAGGTTTGAACCTCCGAAGCACGATGCCGCGGGCATCGACATCAGCCAAACGGGCTAACGGCCAGGATCGTGTCGGAACGTCTGCGGCCGGGCGTCGGGGTCGCGTGCAATGCTCGCTCCGAGCACGTGCGCAGCAGCGCCGGATCGTCGATCACATGTGCCGGGACTGCGTAGTAGCGGCGAACCGTCACCTCCCTGCCAGCAGCGCTGTAGCGGAACGGTTCTGAGCCATCTGCCTCGAACTCCGCGCGCATCGCGGCGTCGACGCGGAGATACAACGTGCCCTTCATGACGAATCCGAACTGCGCGCCGTTTCGGACGAGGGCGGATCCGCCGAAGAACCGCCGGACATCGATGGAGCCGGCTGGACCGATCTGGCTCGCAAAATCCAGCGCCAGCCTGCGTGTCGCCTCGCTACCCATGGTGCTGTCCTGCGAGAGGATCGAAGAAGCCGGTGATCGCGCCGAGCCGGCCATCAGAAATCACCCCGAAGCTCGTGCCCGTCTGCAGAACACGCTCGTCTTCGTGGCTCAGTGCCCAGCGTGCCAGCGAACGTTCATTGTGATGGAGGACGCTCAATATTTTGAACCGGCCACCCGGTACGCTCTCCTGAAAGCCGGCCATGTAAGCCGTGAGACCGGCTCGCCCGGCGATCTCTCCATTGGGGTCGCAATAGGTCACATCGTCAGCGAGGCAAGCCAGCATTTCCGGCTCGCGAGCGTCAGCATCCAGCGACCAGATGGCCGCATATCGGTTCCATAGTGCCTCAGGTGTCATAACAGTGTCTCCAGTTGATTGAATTCGTCTTCTATCGCCTGCCGCAGGCCGGCCTTGTCTTCGCCGCCGCGAATGAGCACGAGCAGACCTTGATAGAAGGCAAGAAGACGGATGGCCGTCGTGGCTGCCCTGGCTCCGTCCGCGTCTCGAGCCAAGGTCGACTGCTCGGTCAGCCTCGAGCGGAATGTGGTTCGAAGGAGACCGAGCGCTGTCTCGACACGCGGATGCGATTTGACGCCGCCTCCGAATTCCACCGCCATGTTCGTGATCAGGCAGCCAAGGGAGCCGCCGTCGGGCTCATGCAGGAGCGAGAGGAACAGTTCACGCAAGCCTTTAACCCCGCTCCCCGGCGGCGCAAACCGCGCGATCCGTCCCTCCAGGACCGTGCGGTTGTAATGGCCGAAGGCCGCGTCGAAGAGGCCGGCCTTGTCGCCGAAGGCGTGATAGATGCTTCCGCCTTTGAGGCCCGTCGCCTCCTCGAGGTCGCGGATCGACGCACCTTGATAGCCGTGCTTGCGAAAGATTTGCATCGCCCCCTTCAGCACTGCCTCCTCGTCGAATTCCCGTGCTCTGCCCACAATCACCTCGATTCTTTATCAACCGTTCTAGAATGACTGATCAAGAATGAAGGCGCAAGAGCCTCCCGTGACAATCCGCGAGAAAATTCCGCTTGACAACTTTGATGATGAATATCATTGATGATCTATGATGACGATTGTCATTAAAAATTTGAGTGACTGCAGCTGGCTGCCTTCTGCGCGAAAGTTGGTGGTCGATACGGAAGGGCAAGGACAATGGCGATGATGGCGGCGAAAGCGAGCGATGCGGCGCAAGGCCCCCGCACCTGGGCTGACCCGCTGCCGCATCCAACCACGCCGATTTCGTGCCGAAGGCTTTGTCCTTCCTTGGCGCCTGACGCCTCAACAGACTTCGAATTGGAGAAAGCCTCATGAAGGCATTCGTCGTTGATAAGTACAAAAAGAAGGGCGCTTTGCGCCTGGCCAACCTGCCGGAACCTGAATTGCAGGACAATGATGTCCTTGTCCGGATTCAGGCCACGGCCGTGAACCTGCTGGACTCCAAGCTGCGGGACGGAGAGTTCAAGCCTATTCTTCCCTATCGTCCGCCATTCGTCCTGGGGCACGACGTTGCCGGCACGGTTGTCAGGACGGGACCGAGGGTCAGGCGGTTCAAGGTCGGTGACGAGGTCTATGCACGGCCGCGCGATCATCGGGTCGGTACATTCGCCGAATTCATTGCCATCGATGAAGCCGATGTGGCGCTGAAACCAAACAATCTCAGCATGACCGAAGCAGCGTCCATTCCCCTGGTGGGGCTGACCGCGTGGCAGGCGCTGGTCGAGGTTGGCAAGGTGAAGCCCGGCCAGAAAGTCTTCATTCAGGCCGGTTCCGGCGGTGTCGGGACTTTCGCCATCCAACTCGCCAAGCATCTTGGCGCGACGGTGGCGACGACGACCAGCGCTGGGAATGCCGAGCTCGCCAAAAGTCTCGGGGCGGATGTGGTCATCGACTACAAGACGCAGGATTTCGAGAAGGTCTTGTCGGGCTACGATCTCGTGCTGAACAGTCAGGATCCGAAGACGCTCGAAAAATCTCTGGCTGTACTGAAGCCGGGTGGCCGGCTCATCTCCATTTCCGGCCCGCCCGATCCCGCATTCGCCAGGGAACTCGGCCTGAACCTGTTCCTGAAACTGGTGCTGCGCCTGCTGAGCCGAGGCGTTCGGAAAAAGGCCAAGCGGCTCGGCATAGGGTATTCATTCCTGTTCATGCGCGCTGAGGGGCAGCAGTTGGGTGAGATTGCGCGCCTGATCGAACAAGGCGTGATCCGACCGGTCGTTGACAAGGTGTTCCCGTTTGAAAAGACCGGCGATGCACTGGCCTATGTCGAGACCGGGCGCGCAAAGGGCAAGGTGGTCATCACGGTCGCAGACTGAGGTCGACCTGACGGCGTGGCGTGCGTTGCGAGACGAACGCCAGAAATAGTTTCCAACTCTGAAAGTGACAAATGACCAGCAGCGCACTCTTTGAGCCCGCCGTACTCGGCTCTCTCACACTATCCAACCGCATCGTCATGGCGCCATTGACGCGCAACAGAGCGGGCGCCGGGTTTGTGCCGGCGATCTTATTGCTGAGTATTATGCGCAACGGGCCTCGGCAGGCCTGATCATCTCGGAGGCGACCCAGATTTCGCAACAAGGGCAGGGCTATCAGGACACGCCCGGCATCTACACGCAGGCGCAGGTCGACGGCTGGCGCAAGGTGACCGACGCGGTGCATGCCAGGGGCGGCCACATCGTTCTGCAGCTCTGGCATGTCGGTCGGGTATCGCATGTCGACCTGCAGCCGGATGGGCAGCCCCCAGTGGCGCCTTCCGCCATCAGGGCCGAAACCAAGACGTTTGTGAACAACACCTTCGTCGACGTGTCGGCACCTCGGGCGCTCGAATTGCATGAGATCTCCGGCATTATCGAGGATTTCCGTCGCGCCGCCGCCAATGCCATTGCCGCCGGCTTCGATGGCGTCGAAGTTCACAGCGCCAACGGCTACCTGCTCGACCAGTTCGCCAGGGACGGCGCCAACACCCGCACCGACGCCTATGGCGGGTCGATCGAAAACCGGGCCCGGCTGACGCTCGAGGTGACGGCCGCGGTCATCGAGGAAGTTGGAGCGGCGCGAACCGGAGTTCGGATTTCACCGGTGTCGCCGGCCAATGGATTATCCGCAACCGATCCGCAGGCGCAGTTCGGTTACATCGTCGAGAAGCTCGACGAGATGGGCATCGCCTACCTCCATGTCGTCGAAGGCGCGACGGGCGGGCCGCGCGATGTTGCACCCTTCGATTACGAGGCGCTTCGCCGCAAGTTCAGGAATACCTACATCGCCAATAACGGCTACGATCTGAACCTCGCGACGGCCAGGCTGGAGCAAGGGCTGGCGGACCTGTTTGCCTTCGGCAGGCCGTTCATCGCCAATCCGGATTTTGTCGAACGCCTGAAGGTTGGTGCATCGCTGGCCAATCTCGATATGGCGACGCTCTACGGCGGAGGCGCGGCGGGCTATACCGACTATCCTGAAATGGCCGCACCGGTCGGCGCCTGACGGCATGGGGCCGCTTGTATGCGGCCCTACAGCATGATGCCGAAAAGTGTGAGCGGTTTTAGAACAGGATTCAGATTTTAGGCCGATCCGGCCTAAAATCATCCTGTTCTAACGTTCCCGCATCCGATTTTCGATGGCGTCGCGGCAATCCGCTCGGCAGGCGTCGAGTAGTTCGTCCGCCAGCGGGGAATCGTCCGGGCAGGCCCTCGACAGCACGATTGCTCCGACGGCCTGAGCGAGGATGGTGATGGCTTGCGCCCGGTCCCCGGCGCCGGAAGCGTGATGTCGTGCAATGCCGTCCTCGATCGCGCGCACGAGGTTATCTATTCCTGCAGCAAAGACGGCCTTCGTTTCTTCAGGTTGCCGAGCCGCATCGCAGCTCAGCGCCGCGGCCGTGCACCCCTGGCCGCGCCCATCCCGGTGTTCACGCGCGAGATAAAGTTCCATGACGGCGAGCACGTCATGACCGGCATAGCGCTTCAAGGTCTCGCTCAAACCATTCTCGGTCGACTCCGCGATCAAGTCCTCCTTGGAGCGGAAGTGATTGTAGAAGCCGCCATGGGTGAGCCCCGCACGCTCCATCAACTCCGCCACCCCCACGCCATCGAACCCGCGCTCGCGAAACAGCTCCGACGCGGTGGCGATAATCCGTTCGTAATTTTGCTGCTTCTTTTCCTTGGTGATCCGCACTTTACAGTCCTTTCGACCGCCATGCCCGAATTATGATGTCATATATCATTATAACTTGACTTATTGATGATGTATATCATTGATAATTGCGGCCGGCACAGGCTCGTACCTCATCGCAGACACGCATCTCATCGCACCGGCCCGTTTCGCCGCCGCCAGAAGACGTGCCGATCACGCTCTACGATCTGACCCCGACCGAGACGCGCGTCGTCCTCAATTGCCGCGGCGACTGGTTGAATTTCTGGCGGAAAGCGGTTGCGAAATGTGCCGCATCGGAAAAGCCGGTCTCGAAGGCGATCTGCGTCATCGAGAGCGTGCTGTTTTCCACCAGAAAGCGGGCGTAACGCAGGCGGGTCTCGATGATGAACCGCTTCGGCGTCATGCCGATGCCTTGCTGGAACAGGCGCCCGAACTGACGCGGCGACAGGCCGATCATGCTGGCTGCCTGCTCGGGTGATACGTCACGGCCCTTGCGACTCTCGATCAAAACGACCGCGCGCTGAATTCGGGAATCCTCGACATGACGAAAGCTGGAAACCCGACCGTGGTCGAAAGCGCTCAAGCCCTTGTGCTCGGTCAGCGACAGCTGGTGAACTGCCTTGGCCGCCCGGTCAGGCCCGCAATGGGTGCCAATGAGTTCTGTCATCAGTGACAGGATCGAGACGCCGCCGGGAACGGTGATGCGGCCGTTCTCGATCAGGAAGTCGTCGCGCGTCGAGAATGCCTGGCGCGGAAATGCGATCTTGAAATCCTCGGCATGGAAGGGATGAACGGAGGCTTTACGGCCGGTCAGCAGACCTTCTTGGGCGAGTACGAAGACGCCGGTGCAGACGCCGATCACCGGGACGCCGGCGGATGCGGCGACCCGCAGGTAGTCGCGGTGCTTGCTGGGTGCTGCGCGTAGATGCGGCAGGAGTCCGCCGATGACGGCGATATAGTCGAAGTCCGTCGGGTTGATATAGGGCGCATCGGGCTGCACGCGGATGCCGCAACTCGCCACCGCGGCGTGGCCCGGCGCTCCCATGATCGACCAGCGGCAATGCAGGGGCCGGGAGTTGTCGGCGAAATCGGCGGCATGCCGCAAGGGCTCGACGATCCCGGTCAGCGACATCATCGGGAAGCTCGGCCAGAGCAGAATGCCGATGGAGAGATCGGCCTTGCGGTCTCGGGCGGCCAAAAGCCGTTCGGCCCACAAACCATCGAGCCAGCGGACATAGTCCGGCTCGCTGGCACGTGCATCTGAAAGGGTGGCGTCTGCGTCCATGCCCGGCCGACCTTAGATCAGCCGTGTCGCTATTTCAAAGAAAATGTCCGATTTCTAAAATTCAACGCCGCCTTTCGGTGGCAAGCTCTCTCTCGTCGAACTCGACATCCGGGGACAAGACCCACGGACCGGGGAACTAAAAACAAATCAAGGATCAGAACAATGGCACTTTCTCTTTCGAGAAGGGTGGTGATGTGCGCGCTGCTGGCAGGCAGCTTCATGGCATCGGCACCGCTCGCAAACGCATTCGAACTTGCCGAGCAGGGCAAGCTGACGGTCGCATTTACCGGCGACATGCCGGGCTCCGGCTGGCAGGACGGCAAGCTGATCGGTTATGACGGCGAGATTATGCAGCGCATCGCCGACAAGCTCGGCCTCAAGATACAACCGGCCCTCATGGAATGGTCGGGTACGATCGCCTCCGTTCAGTCCGGTCGCGTCGACGTGATGCTCGGCACGATGGGCTGGACCGAGAAGCGTACGAAGATCATGACGTTGTCTGAGCCGATCCATTATTTCAAGAACGGCATCATGCAATCGAACAAGACGAACTGGGACAAGCTTTCCGACCTGGAAGGCAAGAAGGTCGGCACGATCACCGGCTTCTCCTTTGTCCCGGAACTGAAGACGATCAAGGGCCTTGAGCTCTCACTCTACGACACCTCCGACGCCGCCGTGCGCGATCTTATTGCCGGGCGTATCGATGCCGTCATCGGCGACCCGCCGGTGGTTTCCTACGCCATCAAGCAGAACCCGGATTGGAACATGCACTTCCTCGCCTTCACAGACAACAGCGCGGATTTCCCGCTGCTTACCGGGCTCGGTCAGGTCGTCTACGGTCTCAACCAGAAGAACGACGATCTGCGCCAGAAGATGGACGCGATCATCGCCGATATGTGGAAGAGCTGTGAGATGAAGGACATCGGCGCACGCTACGGATTGTCCGCCGATGTCTGGTTTAAGCCGGTGGGTGCAAACTTCCGTGCCGGCGTCGACCGCCCCGGCGATTACAAGCTTCCGTCCTGCGCAGCCGGCGGCTGACCGGGCTGACGGATGAAGGCTGCGGCAAGCGGCTTTCATCCGTCCTCTTCGCCAAGACACAACAGCATAAGGAAACGGCGATGAATGCGCTTTTGAGCGTTGCGGGCCTGCGCAAGAGTTATGGCCCTGTCGAAGTCCTGAGGGGAATCGATTTTACCGTCGCAGCCGGTGAGAAGATTGCCCTGATCGGCCCCTCGGGCTCCGGGAAATCTACCTGTCTGCGCTGCGTGAATTTTCTGGAGAAACCGAGTGCTGGTGAGATCAGCCTCGATGGCGAGCGGATCGGCGTTCGCAACGGCCAGGTGATGAGAGACCGGCAGCTTGCGCCACAGCGCGCCGAGATGGGCATGGTCTTCCAGCTCTTCAATCTCTGGCCGCATCTCTCGGTGACGGAAAACGTTGCGATCGCGGCGCGCAAGGTCCGCGGCCTGACTGCCGTCGAGGCGCGCGAATTGGCCTTGGAGATGTTGGCGAAAGTGCACATGACGCACCGCGCCGATGCTTCACCGCTGGAGCTGTCCGGCGGGCAGCAGCAGCGTGTGGCCATCGCGCGGGCGCTCGCCCAGAAGCCGAAGCTCATGCTTTTCGACGAACCGACCTCAGCCCTTGATCCCGAACTGGTCCATGAAGTTCTGAAAGTGATGGAAGAGCTCGCGGCCGAAGGACGCACGATGCTGATCGTCACGCACGAGATTGCCTTTGCCCGCGACATCGCCGACCGGGTGCTGTTCCTCGACGGCGGAAAGATCGTCGAAGCCGGACCGGCGCGCCAGGTCATTACCGCTCCGCGCGAGGCACGCACGCAAGCGTTTCTCAACAAGATCCGGCACTAGGCGCCATGAGCGGATTCTCGCTATTCTTCTCCGTCGTCCAGGGGCTCGCCGCCGGGCTTGAGGTAACGGTCTTGGTTACGGTGGCCTCGCTGGCTTTTGCAACCGGCATCGGCTTCCTTCTCGCCCTCGTCAGGCAATTCACAGCGATCAGGTTCGTCAATATGGCGATCGACGCCTATTGCGAAATCCTCTGCAACGTACCGGCCCTGACGCATCTGTTCATCCTCTACTTCGGGCTTGCCAGCATTGGCGTGAGGCTGACGTCGATTGCCGCCGCCATTCTGGGCCTCGGGCTTATCGGCGCAGCCACTACCTCAGCGATCTTCCGCGCCGGTTTCGCCGCTTTGCCAAAAGGGCAGGCGGAGGCGTCGCTTGCTGCAGGGTTGACACCGCTCCAGACGATTTTCGAAATTCTGACGCCGCAGGCCATGCGGATCGCCCTGCCGGCGCTCGGGAATTACGCGGTGCAGCTCCTCAAGGACACCTCCGTCGTCTCGGCCATCGCGGCGCCTGAAATCATGTTCTTCGCCCGCTCCATGGTCACGTCGTCCTTCCAGACAACGATGATCTACGCGACGGCGGCGGCACTCTATCTGTTGCTGAGCCTGCCATTGATGCAGGCGACGCGATTCCTTGAAAGACGTTACGGGAGACTGAAAGGATGAGCGGGTTCTTCGCACCCTACAGCGACTATGGTGGCGAATGGCTGCCCTTGTTGTTGCGGGCAATGATGAATACGGCAGTGCTTTCCGTGTGCGCCTTTGCTCTGGCGCTCGTGCTCGGTTTGCTGCTTTCGCTGTGCCAGAGATCAAGTTTCGCGGCGCTACGGCATTTCGCGGCACTTTATGTGACGGTCGCGCGCGGCGTGCCGCTGCTCGCGGTGCTGTTTCTGCTTTACTTCGGCCTGCCGGGCATTGGGATCGTCTTCGATGCCTTCGGCGCGGCGATCGCAGGTTTGGCGTTGTGTTTTGCGGCTCAGATCGCCGAACTCTTCCGGGCCGGACTGAAGGCGATCCCGGCGGGGCAGAGCGAGGCGGCCCTGGCCGTCGGTCTCACGCCGGTTCAGAGCTTCCGGCTGATCATCCTCCCCCAGGTCGTCCGCGTCATCCTGGCCCCGATGATCGTCACCTTCGTCGCGCTTCTCAAGGATTCCTCGCTCGCATCGCTGATCACCGTCAACGAGCTGGTTCTGACCGGCCGGGCGATGGCGACCGAGTATTTTCTGCCGCTGCAGATCTATGTGGCGGTTGGCCTCTGCTACTTCGCGATCGCCTGGCCGTTTTCGGTCTTCTCCCGCCGGCTTGCCGTGCCCACCCGCTAATTCATCACAAGGCTCAGATCATGACCACCGATATGACCGTTGCCGCGGTCACCGCGTTTCGTTCCGCCGCGCCGGCACGCAAGGCCCGCCCCCTCATTCTTATAACGCCCGATCTCGGCGAGACGCCGCAAAAGCCGACCGAGTGCGAATATGTGGTGCGGTCGAACTATGCCGAGGCAATCACCAGCGCCGGCGGGGTCCCGATGATCCTGCCCTATGACGCCGAAAACATCGATGCGGCGCTGGCGCTCGCCGATGGTGTCGTTCTGACCGGCTCCCGTCCGGGTGCTGAAGTGGCTGATCGGCGCCGCGACTTCGAGCGTCAGCTGGTGGCCAAGGCCCTGACGACAGGCAAACCGCTCCTCGGTATCTGCCATGGCATGCAGTTGATCGGCGAGTGCCTTGGCGGAGAGTTCCTGAGCGAGCTTCCGGCCGCCGGCATTTCGCACATCCCGCAGGACCTGCCCGATGAACTGGCGCACGAGATCATCGTCGAGCCGGACAGCCTGCTTGCCGGCTGGGTCGGGACAGGACCGACCCGGGTCAACAGCCTGCATCGCCATGCGCTGTCCGGTCACGGGCGCTTTCGCGTCATCGCGCGGGCACCCGATGGGATCATCGAGGCATTCGAGGGCGAGACGGAGGCATTTTGCCTGGGTGTCCAGTGGCATCCGGAATACCGCCTGACGGTCCTCGATCTGGAAATCCTCAAGGCTTTCGTCGCGCGCAGTGCCGAAGCCGGGGAAAGGAGAAGGGCGGAGCCCGGCATGAGCGGAAGCGATGCTGTGCGCAGGCGCCTTGCCGCCTTCGGCCTGGCCTTGCCGGAAGCCGCAATGCCGCCCGGGGCTTTCGCCGGCGCTGTTCGAACCGGCAATATCGTCACCGTGTCCGGTCAGGTGCCGGTGACCGATGGAGCCGTTCGGCGGACCGGTCGGCTCGGGACGGATGTCTCGATCGAGGAGGGCCGCGAATGCGCGCGGATCTGCCTTCTCAACGTGCTTGCTCAGCTTGAGCGCGCCAGCGGTGGGTTCGACAAGGTGCGCGGCTTCGTGCGGCTTGCGGGCTATGTTGCCGCGACTGACGATTTTACCCGCCACGGCGCGGTCGTCGACGGCGCGTCCGAGCTGCTGCGCGATCTCTTTCCGGATCGGTGGGAGCATGCCCGCATTGCGATCGGCGTGTCATCTCTTCCGCGGGGCGTTCCGGTCGAAATCGAGCTGACCGCGCTTGTGGGAAACGAGGTGTGACATGGCGCGCATCGCGGTCATCGGCGCAGGCGTCATCGGCGTTTCCTCCGCCTACCTTTTGGCCAAGGCAGGGCACGATGTGACGCTTATCGATGCAGCAGCCGAACCCGGCAGCGGCGCCAGCGCCGGCAACGCCGCGCAGCTCTCCTGGGCCTATGGCGATGCGATGGCATCTCCCGGACTGCTCAGGCATCTGCCGGCCATCGCCCTCGGCCGCGATCCCGCGTTCCGGATTCGCTGGCAGCTGGACCCGGATTTTCTTCTCTGGGGGCTGCGCTTCCTCGCCAACGCACCATTTCCGCGATGGTGGAGCAATACGCAGGCCATTCTGGAACTCGCCGGAGAGTCCCGCCGCGAGCTCGCATTCCTGCTGGCGGAAACCGGTCTTTCCTTCGACTACCGGCTTGCGGGAAAGCTGCATCTCTATCCGGATCAGCGCAGCTTTGCCGCGGCCCGATCGGCCGTCTCGCGCAAGAATGCACTCGGATTCGAGCAGCACATGCTGTCGCGCGCAGAAGCCCGGGAAATCGAGCCTGCCCTTGCCGGCTACCAAGGCGAAATCGCCGGTGCGGTCTACACGCCGGGTGATGCGCTCGGCGATGCAGCCGGCTTTTGCCGTCAGCTGACACACCATATTGCACAGCATTACCGGGTTTCGCTCCTCTTCGGCCGGAAAGTGGCGGGTTTCTCGCGCGAGGCGGACAGACTTGCAGCCGTGAGGTTCGACGACCGGGAGGAACTCACGGTCGATGCCGCCGTCGTCGCTGCGGGGGCTCAGGTCCGTTTGCTTGCCACAGAGCTGCCGGAGGTCCGCCCGGTGCGTCCGGTGAGAGGCTATTCGCTGACCGTGCCGCGGACCGGCGCCGCACCCGCCATCAGCCTCACCGACGTCAAACGCAAGCTGGCTTTCGCATCGATCGGGGATCGTTTCCGCGTCGCCGGTCTTGCCGATATCGACCGCCCAGGCGCGGGCTTCGACCCAGCGCGTTTCGAAGCGCTGCGTAGCGCAGCGGCCGGTGTCCTGCCGGATCTCTTCAATAGCGGCGTCGTTCTGATGCGCTGGTCAGGCGAGCGGCCGATGACCCCGTCATCCCGCCCGATCATCGGGCCCTCCGAGCGTCTGAAAGGTGTTTACATCAACACCGGCCACGGGATGCTCGGCTGGACCTTAGCATTGGGCTCGGCCCGAAAAATGGTGGACCTGATCGGTATGCAGACGAGATGACGGCTAGACCATAGCTAATAAACGAACGGATCTACCGCCGCCTGCGCGCCCGGCTCCTTCGGATAGATCACCCCCTTGCGCAGGATGATGTTGGCATAGAGCCTGGGCTCGCTTGTCTGGATCACCGCATGGGCGGCCTTCACCCGGACGTAGAAATCCGGGCCGATCAGCGGCATCACCTGGCGGTGCGGCTCGTGGTGGGCGCAGCAGTCGATCATCTCCTCATGCACCGGATCGAGCTTGTCGCGCTCGGTCTTGACGGTCGAGCGGAAGATTGCCTCGGGCACAAAATCATCGATCGGCAGCACGCTGAGCACGGCGTTGAGAACGGGCACGAGATGGTGGCCGTCGAGCCGGATCAGCCGGCGCGCATGTTCGACGCCTGGGTAATTACCGTCGACGATGGCGATCTCGTCGCCGTGACCCATGGCCCGAAGCGTAAAAAGCAGCTCCGGGCTCAACAGCGGATCAAGTCCTTTCAGCATGGTCTACCTCCTTGAAAAGTACGTTCTGGTCGGTGAGGTAACGCGCAAAGATCGGCAGGCTGGCGCCGCCGATGGCGCGCGCCTGGGCGCCGACCGCGCCCTCGAGGATTTCGGGCATGACGACGCCCTGCAGGTCGAGCTTGGCGGCTTCGTCGATCGTCGCCTGCACCACGCGGCTGCGCACCCAATGGGGAAAACCGCCGTCGATCACAGCCGCGCTGAAATCGACGATCGAGGCGGCCGCGACGATCGCCTGCGCCAGCGCCTTGGCGCTATCCTGGATCCAGGCTTCCATCGGCTCGCCGAAATCCACCCAGTCGTCGGCCGAATACCACAGCGGCTCGGGATCGATGCCGCGCTCGCGCAGCATGTTTTCGAGCACGAAGATCGAGGCGATTTCGAGCAGCTGCATCGTCTCGCCGTTCTTGCCGCGCACCGGCAGTGGCCCGATTGCGCCTGCCGTCCCGGTGCGGCCGGAAAAGATCGCCGAATTCAAGACGATGCCGCCGCCGATGAAGGAGCCGATGAAGAAATAGACGAAATCCGGATAGGACGGCCCGACGCCGAAGACCAGTTCGGCGCCGCAGGCGCTGGTCGCATCGTTCTGCATGAAGACCGGATGAGAGACGCGCGCGGCGATGTCGGCCTGCAGGTCGACCTCGCGCCAGACCTCCATGGCGCCGGCCGGCGCGCCGACCTCTTCGGCCCAATTCCAGAGCTCGAAGGGTGCGGCGATGCCGAGGCCGGCAATGCGGCCGCGCTGTTTTTCGTCGAGCCGGTCTTCGAGCTCCTGGATGCCCGAGGTGACGAAGGCGAGGATTTCATCCGGCAGCGGGTAGGCATAGGTCCGGTGCAGCTGCATGCGGATGCGGCCGACGAAATCCATCAGCACCAGATCGGCGCTGCGCCGGCCCATCTTCAGGCCGAAGGAATAGACGGCGTCGGCATTGAGATGCATCGGGATCGACGGCTGGCCGACCCGGCCGCGCACCGGCGCCCCGCGCGACAGCAGCCCTTCCTTTTCCAGGACCCGCATGATGACGGAGACGGTCTGCGCCGACAGCCCGCTGCGGCGCGCGATATCGGCCTTCGACAGCGCGCCGTAAAGACGCACCAGCGACAGCACGAGCCGTTCATTATAGGCCCGTACCCTGACCTGGTTCGCACCGCCGGCCGGATTCAGAATAGGTGGCGGGACCGGTGTGTGTTCCGGTCCATCCAAGGACGACATGACCGCTCCTCCCGATCGTTGGCCCTACTGCATAATTCCTTAAGTCGGGATCGATTTAAGGACAAAATTATGCAGCACTTCAAAGTGCTACAGCGTCCTTTGCGCGTCGAAGACGCGCGGCGCTGTATGCCTGATTTCCACGGAGCATGCCATATCGAATTAATAATTCAATTGGATTTATTTATTGACAAGCCAATTTCTTTTCGCTTTTAATTGCCGTCGTCAAGGGCACGGGACGGCTTTGGAAGCTTAACAATCCACGGCAAAGTGTCATATCGTAAAATTCCGGCCCGCAGGGGCGGCGCCGGCAAACTCTGGGAGGAGTTCCATGAAGAAATCTGTTCTCGCTTTCGGCGCGCTCGCGCTTGGTGTCACCTTTTCCGCTCCTGTCATGGCGGCGGACGTTGCCGCCTGCCTGATCACCAAGACCGACACCAACCCCTTCTTCGTCAAGATGAAGGAAGGTGCTACGGCCAAGGCCAAGGAACTCGGCGTTTCGCTGAAGTCCTATGCCGGCAAGATCGATGGTGACAGCGAAAGCCAGGTGGCAGCGATCGAAAGCTGCATCGCCGACGGCGCCAAGGGCATCCTGATTGCCGCTTCCGACACCAAGGGCATCGTCTCTTCGGTCAAGAAGGCGCGTGAAGCCGGCCTGCTGGTCATCGCTCTCGACACGCCGCTCGAGCCGGCCGATGCCGCCGACGCCACCTTCGCCACCGACAACCTGCTCGCCGGCAAGCTGATCGGCCAGTGGGCCAAGGAAACCATGGGCGACAAGGCCAAGGACGCCAAGGTCGGCTTCCTCGACCTGACCCCGTCGCAGCCGACGGTCGACGTTCTGCGCGACCAGGGCTTCATGATGGGCTTCGGCATCGATCCGAAGGACCCGAACAAGATCGGCGACGAAGACGACAAGCGCATCGTCGGTCATGACGTGACCAACGGCAATGAAGAAGGCGGCCGCAAGGCCATGGAAAACCTTCTGCAGAAGGATCCGAGCATCAACGTCATCCACACGATCAACGAGCCGGCTGCTGTCGGCGCCTACCAGGCGCTGAAGGCCGTCGGCATGGAAAAGAACGTGCTGATCGTCTCAGTTGACGGCGGTTGCCCAGGCGTCAAGTCGGTCAAGGAAGGCGTCATCGGCGCCACCTCGCAGCAATATCCGCTGATGATGGCAGCCCTTGGCGTCGAGGCGATCAAGAAGTTCGCCGACAGCGGTGAAAAGCCGAAGCCGACCGAAGGCAAATCCTTCTTCGACACCGGCGTTTCGCTCGTCACCGACAAGCCGGTCTCCGGCGTCAAGTCGATCGACACCAAAGTAGGCACGGACAAGTGCTGGGGCTGAGCCAAATCTCTTGAAAGCAGAACGGCCGGGGCTTGATCCCCGGCCGTTTTCGACGGACGATGTACCGTCGCCTCACGAACCGGCTAAGCAAAGACCGGAAGGATATCGGTGACGGCCCCCGTGCGAATTCGGCGCGCGGATGCGGAGGAGGAACCATGACCGGAACACAGGAATTCGAACGTGTCCTCGACGGCAGCGACAAGAGCGTCGCCTCCTTCGAGCATCAGGATGTCTCGCTGATCAAGCGTGCCCAGCATTTTCTGCACTCGACGCCGGCCGCCGTGCCGCTGATCGTGCTGGTGCTGGCGATCATCATCTTCGGGATCGCCATCGGCGGACGGTTCTTCTCGTCCTACACGCTGACGCTGATCCTGCAGCAGATCGCCATCGTCGGTATTCTCGGCGCCGCCCAGACGCTGGTCATCCTGACTGCCGGCATCGATCTTTCGATCGGCGTCATCATGGTGATCTCGGCGGTTATCATGGGCAATGTCGCCATCGCCTACGGCATACCGACGCCGATCGCGGTCGCAGCCGGCCTCCTCGTCGGCGGCCTTTGCGGATTGCTGAACGGCTTTCTCGTCGCCTACATGAAACTGCCGCCGTTCATCGTAACGCTCGGCACCTGGAATATCGTCATGGCGACGAATTTCATCTATTCCGCCAACGAGACGATCCGCGACACCGACGTCGATGAACAGGCGCCGCTGCTGCATCTTTTCGCCATGAGCTTCAAAGCCGGCACCGCCGTGCTCACACTCGGCGTCATCGCCATGGTGCTGCTCGTCCTCTTGCTCTGGTATGTGCTCAATCACACCGCTTGGGGCCGGCATGTCTATGCAGTCGGCGACGATCCGGAGGCGGCCAAGCTCTCCGGCATCCAGACCAAGAAGGTGCTGCTCACCGTCTATACCATATCGGGCGTCATCGCCGCCTTCGCCGCCTGGGTCTCGATCGGCCGCAACGGCTCGATCTCGCCATCCTCGGCGGTGACCGATTTTAACCTGCAGGCGATCACCGCGACGGTGATCGGCGGCATCTCGCTGTTCGGCGGCCGCGGCTCCATTCTCGGCACGCTGTTCGGTGCGATGATCGTCGGCGTCGTCTCGATGGGCCTCAACATGCTCGGCGCCGACCCGCAATGGAAAGTCCTTTTGACCGGCGTGCTGATCATTGCCGCCGTCGCCATCGACCAGTGGATCAGAAAGGTTTCGGTGTAATCATGGCTCGCGAACCCCTTCTCACCGCGCGCGGTCTCGTCAAGCGCTACGGCCGCGTGACCGCGCTCGACAATGCCGATTTCGACCTTTACCCCGGCGAAATCCTCGCCGTCATCGGCGATAACGGCGCCGGCAAATCCTCGCTGATCAAGGCGATATCGGGCGCCGCCACCCCGGACGAGGGGGTGATCACCCTCGAAGGCCGGCAGGTGCAGTTCCGCTCGCCGATGGAAGCGCGCGATGCTGGCATCGAGACCGTCTATCAGAACCTGGCTTTGTCGCCGGCGCTGTCGATCGCCGACAACATGTTCCTCGGCCGCGAGATCCGCAAGCCCGGCGTGCTCGGCTCGATGCTTCGCATGCTCGACCGGCCGGCGATGGAAAAGCTGGCGCGCAACAAGCTCTCCGAACTCGGCCTGATGACCATCCAGAACATCAACCAGGCGGTGGAAACGCTCTCCGGCGGCCAGCGCCAGGGTGTCGCCGTCGCCCGCGCCGCCGCCTTCGGCTCCAAGGTCATCATCATGGACGAACCGACGGCCGCCCTCGGGGTCAAGGAAAGCCGCCGCGTGCTGGAATTGATCCTCGACGTTCGCGCCCGCGGCATTCCGATCGTGCTGATCTCCCACAACATGCCGCATGTCTTCGAGGTCGCCGACCGGATCCATATCCACCGCCTCGGCCGGCGCCTGACGGTGATCGATCCCAAGGAATACACCATGTCCGACGCCGTCGCCTTCATGACCGGCGCCAAGGCGGTGCCGACGGAGCCGGTCGCGGCATGACGGTCAGCACCGAGGAAATCGCCGGCGAGGTCCTCAGCCGCGCCGGCGATAGCACGCGCTTCCTCATCGGCATTGCCGGCCCGCCAGGGTCGGGCAAGTCGACTATGGCCGACAATCTGGCGGCGGCGCTGAACGCCAAAGGCGAAAGCGCCGCAGTCCTGCCGATGGACGGCTTCCACATGGACAATGCCATCCTGATCGAACGCGGCCTTTTGGCCCGCAAGGGCATCCCCGAGACCTTCGATGTCCGCGGTTTCCTCGACATCGTCCGTGCCGTCAGGCCAGCCGACCAGGAGGTTCTGGTGCCGGTCTTCGACCGCTCGCGCGAACTCGCGATTGCTTCCGCCCGGCCGATCGATCCCAAGGACCGTTTCATCATCGTCGAGGGCAACTATCTGCTCTTCACGCAAGGTAAATGGGCAGAACTCGACGGCATCTTCGATTACACGATTATGCTGGCCCCGCCGATCGAGGTGCTCGAGGAGCGGCTCTGGGCGCGCTGGCGCGGTTATAATCTCACCGAGGACGCCGCCAGCGCCAAGGTCTATGGCAACGACCTGCCGAACGGCCGGCTGATCCTCGAAAACCGCCGTCCGGCCGATGTGACGCTGGAGATCGCGCTGGCGTGATGCCGCGACGACGACATGCATGAACAACGAGCTGAAGCGCGGCGCATGAATCGATTTCAATGCGCCGCGCTTTAGTGTTATTCGAAGCCGCAGACGCATCGCTTCGGAGGCCTGCCATGCAATCGATCACCATCCGCCGCCCTGACGACTGGCACCTGCATCTGCGCGACGGCGCCATGCTGGAAGGCGTGATTGCCGATACGAGCCGCACCTTCGCCCGCGCCATCATCATGCCCAACCTGGTGCCGCCGGTGGTCACCACATCAGACGCCATCGCCTACCGCCAACGTATCCTTAAAGCGCTGCCGGCCGGCCATCGTTTCCAGCCGCTGATGACGCTTTATCTCACCGAGCATACCAGCCCCGACGATGTCGAGGCGGGCGCAAAAAGCGGCCTGATCACCGCCGTCAAGCTCTATCCGGCCGGCGCCACCACCAATTCGCATGGCGGCGTGCGCGACATGGAAAAGGCGATGCCGGTGCTGGAGCGCATGGCAAAGATCGGCCTGCCGCTCTGCGTCCATGGCGAGGTGACGACACCTGAGGTCGATATCTTCGACCGCGAGGCTGTCTTCATCGACACCGTGCTCGATCCGCTGCGCCGACGCCTGCCTGAGCTGAAGGTGACGATGGAGCATGTGACGACATCTGATGGTATCGATTACATCAAGGCGGCCAAGGCCAATCTCGCCGGCTCGATCACCACTCACCATTTGATCATCAACCGCAACGCCATCCTGGTCGGCGGCATCCGCCCGCATTATTATTGCCTGCCGGTCGCCAAGCGCGAGAACCACCGGCTGGCCTTGCGCGCCGCCGCCACCGGCGGCGATCCGCGCTTCTTCCTCGGCACCGATTCCGCCCCGCATGTCGACCCGCTGAAGGAATGCGCCTGCGGCTGCGCCGGCATCTACACCTCGGTCAATACGATGAGCTGCCTTGCCCATGTTTTCGAACAGGAGGCCGCGCTGGAAAATCTCGAAGCCTTCGTCTCGCTGAACGGCCCGGCCTGGTACGGGCTTCAGCCGAACGAGGATCGCATCACCCTGGCAAAGCAGGCCGAGCCGGTCGTCTTCCCCGCCAGGATCGAAACCGGCGCCGGCCCGGTGACGGTGTTTGATCCGATGTTCCCGCTGCATTGGCAGGTGGTGGCATAAGCGCCACGTTTGTCCCTCACCCTCACCCTCACCCTCTCCCAGTAAAAACGGGGCGAGGGGACGTGCCCTGCGAGACGTCGGCGAGGGACGGAGAGGTCGCGGCATTTCCCCTTCGCCCCGTTTACGGGGAGAAGGTGGCGGCAGCCGGATGAGGGGCGCCTCAAGCGCGAGCTTCGCCGCGAAGTTACCGCTCTAACATTTCTATGTGCGGTGCATCATTTTTTAACGGAATGCATAAGACATTCCTCACCGCCGATCGCATAGCTTGCCAAGATTATCGGCGTGGCTGCAGTCGCGGAGACTGAAAAAGCATGATGCTTGACTATAACTCCCTTTTGCTGGCGCTCGGCGTCTCCACCGCATGCCTTGCCGTGACCTTGATGGGCAGCTGGCTGGTGCGTCGGGCCGAAACCGTGCTGCTCACCGCCAGCATCGGCCTGGTCCTCGTCATTGCCGGCATTTTCATCTACGGCGCCTATGTGAACAGGCCGGAGACATGGCTGGGTGTGGCCAATTTCGTGCTGTTTCATGCCGGTTTCGCCACCATATGGGGTGCCGGCAGACAGTTTCTCACCGGCCGGCTCGCTTTGCTCGGCATCTCTGCCCGTGCGCTGACGGCGATGGCTTTCTCCGTCGTGCCGATGCTGGCAGGTTATGACGGCCTGGCCTTCATATCAGACAATCTTGCCATTGCTTTGCTGCTCTTTGCCACCGCCCGGCAATATTGGCTCGCCCGCGCCGAAGCGCCCGCGCCGATCCTCGGCATCACCGCGCTCTATACGCTGACGGGGATCTCCTTCGTGCTCTGCGCCGCCGTGCTGATCGCCGATGGCAAGCTGGTGCTCGGAAGCGCGCCCAGCAACTGGGCCGAGGATCTGAGCCTTGCCGTCTGCATCGCCGGCATGACCGGGATCGGTGCGCTGTCGCTGGCGCTGCATCAGTGGCGGCTTGCCGCGCGCCACCGTCTCGAGGCGATCACCGATCCGCTGACCGGGCTGCTCAACCGCCGCGCCCTGTTCGATCAATACGGTACGCGTCCGATGGGCTCGACCACGGCCGTCATCGTCTTCGATATCGACCACTTCAAATCCGTCAACGACCGCTTCGGCCATGCGAGCGGCGATCGCGTGCTCAAGGTCTTCGCCGGCGAACTCGCCGCCCATTGCCGCCCCGGCGACATCGCCGCACGGTTGGGTGGTGAGGAGTTCGCGCTGGTGTTGAAGGAGATCATGCCCGGCCGGGCGGAACTGGCGGCCGAGCGCATCCGCAGGGCCTTCGAGGTGCGCGAGATTTACATCGACGACGAGGTGCTGAAATGCACGGTCAGCGTCGGCGTTGCGCCCGGCCGCTCGAAGCCGCTGGATTTCGACGCCATGCTGAACGCCGCCGACAAGGCGCTCTACGCCGCCAAACGGGGCGGCCGCAACCGGGTGGAACTAGCCGGCCACCTGCAGGCGGTTCCCGTCGAGGTATCGCGCACCGCGTCTTGATTCCGGGCGGATCCTCTGATGACGTCTTCCGGTGGCATACGGTCGTTAGCCAGCGGAATGCGGATCCATACTATAGAGATGGACTGGATAATCGGGACCGATGGCATCGCGGACGCGGCCACACCAGGCGGCGAAGGCGGGATAAACTGCGAGCGAAAAGCCGCAATCCTCGGCCCGGTGGCTATAGGCATAAACCGCAATGTCGGCGATCGACAACTCCTCGCCGACAACAAACGGGCTGTCGGTGAGGTCCCGTTCGAGTGCAGCGAGCGCCCGGTTTGCCGCGTCGCGCTTGCCCGCAATCATGCTCTGGTTACGCTCCAGCCGCCCCGTCAACGTCCAGAAGCGCAGCGAACCGATGACCGGCTCGACATGATATTGCTCGAAGAACAGCCACTGCATGACCTTGGCGCGCCGGTACCGGTCTGACGGCAGGAAGCGCGTCCCCTCGGCGAGAAAAGTGAGGATTGCGTTCGATTCGGCGATCGCACGCCCATTGTCGAGTTCGAGAACAGGGACGGCGCCCACCGGGTTGAGTTTCAGGAAAGCCTCGGTGCGGCACTCGCCCTCGAAGATCGATACTTCGCGACTGATATAAGGCATGTCGAGCAGGCCGAGCAAAACCCGGACCTTCCAGCCATTTTGCGACGGCAGATAATCGTGAAGCGTAAACATGGCGGTCCTTTCGCGACGATTGGCTCACGTTCGCACGCCGCCTCGAAACCAACCACCCGATTCCTGAAGGGGCATGTCGGTTAGCCAGGAAGCAATCATTCAGACGATCATCAGCGCCCTGATGAAGGCGACCGAAGCAAGCAGCGAGGCCACGGTCCGCACATGGTTCCACCACGTCCAGTCCCTGAGATAGGCGGCCCAGAGCTCGACTGCCTGCGGCCCACTGCCGCTCACCTTCTCCAGCGCATCGTTCATCGGCACATTGAAGATGATGGTCGAGAGGAAGGAGGCGAGGAGATAGAGGGCGGCGCCTGCCAGCATCAGCGTCGATGCGCCGCCGCGCCAGTCGATCAGGGCGAGCACTGATATGACGATGCAGAGGATCGCCGTCGGCACGAAGAGGGCCATGAAGGGCGAGCGGACGATTGTCACATTGATGGCGTTCATCGCCGCAATGCCTTGCTCCGTCGGGATCCTGGAGAAAGCGGTCATGATGAAGGTCGAAAAGGCGAAGAAGATGCCGGCGACGAGGCCGCTGCCGATTGCCGCCGCCACGAGGGAAAGGATGAGGACGATCTGCATAGTCAGGCACTCCATATTCCGGATGCCGCGGCCCGGCGGGCATAGTGGCTGAAATCGGTGGCGGGGCGCCCGAGAATATCAGGGACGCCGCCCATGGTGCTGGAATTGCGCCCATCGAGCACCTGGCCGAAGAGCTCCTCCAGAAGGTCGATCAGGCCCTGTGGCAGGCCGGCTGCCGCAAGCCCGCCGGTGAAGTCTGCCATCGACACCTGCTGGTATTCGATCGGCCGTCCGGCTGCCGCGGCGATTTCGGCGACCGCCTGACCGAATGTCAGCGCCCGGGGACCGGTCAGTTCGTAAATCTTGTTTCGATGGCGCGGATCGGTCAAGGCGGCTACGGCGGCATCGGCGATGTCGTCCGCATCGATGAAGGGTTCGCGGATCTCGCCCGCCGGCAATTGCAGCCGGCCGCCGAGGATCTGCTCGACAAAGGCACCCTCGCTGAAATTCTGGCAGAACCAGGAGGCGCGCAGGATGGTGGTGCCGATGCCGGAAGCGGTGAGCGCGGTTTCGCTCCGTTGCGCGCCCTCTTCGCCGCGGCCGGAGAGCAGCACGATATGCTCAAGACCGCATTCCCTGGCCACCTCGGCGAGGGTTGCGATCGCTTCTGCCGCCCAGGCGACGGCAAGATCCGGCTGGAAGGCAACATAGGCGCTCGATGCGCTCTGAAGCGCGCCGCGCCAGCTTGACCTGTCCTCCCAGTCGAAGGGACGTGCGCTGGAGCGCGATGCCGCGCGAACGGTGAGGCCGCGCGCTTCCAGGCGCTTGATGATGCGGCCACCGGTCTTTCCCGGCCCACCGACGACGACGATTTCGGAACTCTGCATGTCGAAGCTCCTTCCAAAGTTAAGAAACAAGAGAAACTCTCTCATTTGCAAAATGAGATAAACTCTCTTATTTTGTTTGTCAACCATGAGGAGCAGACGATGTCGCAACAGCCGGTCGCAACGCGCAGGCGCCAGCAGCAGCATTCGGGCCAGCCGCGCCGGATCCCCAGCCAGCAGCGCGGCCGCGAACGCTTCGAAAAGATCCTTGCCGTTGCCGCCGAGCTGATCGAAAGCCATGGCAGCGACGGCTTGAAGATGAGCGAGATCGTCGAAAAGGCCGGCCTCTCCTTCGGCGCCCTCTATCAATATTTCCCCGACAAGAGTTCGATCATCCGGACATTGGCCGAACGCTTCAACGAAGAGGGCAGGCGCTGCGTCGAGGCGGAGCTGGCGAAAGTGACCGACGCCGTGGCGCTGACAGCCGCGCTCGCCACGATCGTCGACGAATATTATGCCTTCTTCCGCCGCGAGCCGGTGATGCGCGACATCTGGCACGCAACCCATACCGATAAGCTGCTGCAGCAGATCGATGCCGAGGACATGGAATTTCACGCCCAGGCCTTTCTCGCCGTGCTCCTCCGCCTGTGGCCGGATCGCGACCGAAAGGAGCTTCTGGCGATCGCCCGGCTGACGATGCAGCTCCTTGCTGCCGCCGTGCGTTATGCCGTTTCGCTGGATGCGGAAGAGGGTGACGAGGCGATTGCCCTGTTCAAGAAGATGCAGGGACCCGATATCGGCCGTCTGTTGCGCTAATACGATCGTCCAGCGTCTGGAAACTCAGGCCTCTTGCTGCTATTCCCGCAGGGAACCGAGCCGAAGGAGAGCCGCATGATCCAGACCACGTTTCCCGACCGCGCCGTGATGGCCGAACTGGTGGCCAAGATGCTGTGGGAGATCAAGGCGGTGCATTTCAATGCAGCCCAGCCCTACAAACTGGCCTCCGGCATGGCGAGCCCGGTCTATATCGATTGCCGTAAGCTGCTTTCCTTCCCGCGCATCCGCTCGACGGTGATGGATTTCGCCGCCAGTACCCTGCTGCGCGATGCCGGCTTCGAGCAGTTCGATTGCATCGCCGGCGGCGAGACCGCCGGCATTCCCTTCGCCGCCCTGCTTGCCGATCGCCTCGGCCTGCCGATGATCTATGTCCGCAAGCAGCCGAAGGGCCATGGCCGCAATGCCCAGATCGAAGGCAACATGCCGGAAGGATCGCGGGTGCTGGTCATCGAGGACCTGACGACGGCCGGCGGCAGCATGTTCAAATTCATCGATGCCGTCCGTGCCGCCGGCGGCGTCGTCGACCACGGCATCGCCCTGTTCTTCTATGACATCTTCGGCCAACAGCGTTTTGCCGACGGCAAGGTCCGGCTGCATCACATCGCCACCTGGCGTCATGTCCTGGCCGTCGCCAAGGCGCAGAAGCTGTTCGACGACAAGACGCTTGAAGAGGTCGAAGCCTTCCTCGATGCGCCGCTGGCCTGGTCGGGACGGAATGGTGGCGTAAGTGAGCTTTCGCTCTAGCCAGTTGACAAAAGCTCACTTAATCGGTTGATGAACGTATAAGTCTGTTGGGAGGAATTCGATGATTTTGTGCTGCGGCGAAGCCTTGATCGACATGCTGCCGAGGGACACGACCCTTGGTGAAAAGGGCTTTGCCCCCTATGCCGGCGGCGCCATCTTCAATACCGCCATCGCGCTCGGCCGCCTCGGCATCCCCACCGCCTTTTTCACCGGCATTGCCGACGACATGATGGGCGAGATCCTGCTTGCGACGCTGAAGGCAGCCAATGTCGATTACAGCCCCTGCGCCATCACTCCGCGCCCCTCGACCATCGCCTTCGTCAAGCTGGTGAACGGCCAGGCGACCTACGCCTTCTACGACGAGGGCACGGCCGGCCGGATGATCACCGAGGCCGACCTGCCGATCCTTGGCGATGATTGCGAAGCGCTGCATTTCGGCGCAATCAGCCTGATCCCCAGCCCCTGCGGCGAAACCTATGAAGCGCTGCTCGACCGCGAAGCCGCAAGCCGCGTCATCTCGCTCGACCCGAACATCCGTCCCGGTTTCATCAAGGACAAGCCGGCGCATATGGCCCGCATCAAGCGCATGGCCGCCAAATCCGACATCGTCAAATTCTCCGACGAGGATCTCGACTGGTTCGGTCTGACCGGCGACCACGATACGCTCGCCGCCCACTGGCTGAACCACGGCGCCAAACTGGTCGTCATCACCAAGGGCGCCGAAGGCGCCTCCGGTTATACCAAAGAGCGCAAGGTGACGGTGCCCAGCCAGCGCGTCACCGTGGTCGATACGGTCGGCGCGGGCGATACCTTCGATGCCGGCGTGCTGGCCTCGCTGAAGATGGATAATCTGCTGACCAAGGCTCAGGTCGCCTCGCTCGACGAGCAGGCGCTCCGCAACGCCCTGACCCTCGGCGCCAAAGCCGCCGCCGTCACCGTCTCCCGCGCCGGCGCCAACCCGCCTTGGGCGCGTGAGATCGGGCTTTAAGGTCTAAGCCGGGGCCGGCCCAAATCCGGCTGTCAGCACCAACGGGGTCGGGACGGTTCGACCACGCCTGCACGTCTTCACGATCTGCCCTGTGCCTAGGGCAGGTCTTTTGCGCGGGCGCGCGCCTGGCTTTCCTTCTTGATCGGCCGACCGACCGGGCAGACCTCCTGCACGAAGCCGTTGAGCGTATTGACGAGATTGTTCTCGATCAGCGAATAGTGGACGAACTGACCCTGTTTTTCTCGTCTGATCAGCCCCGCCGTTTCGAGGATGGAAAGATGCTGCGAAACCGCCGGCTTGGACATGCTGAAGCGGTCAGCGATCTCGCCGGCGGTGAGGCCGGATGCTGAGAGATAGGCGAGGATCTTGCGCCGTGGCGCACTGGAAAGCGCGTGGAATATCCGCTGGGCGGCGTTGACGGAGCTGTCTTCCGCCGTGTCATCGAAAACTTCGTTTTCCAAATCCAGTCTCCAGCGCCATCGCATCGACCCAACAATTAAGCAATTAATGTATTGCTTAATTGTCTGCACTGATGCAAAGTAATTAGGTAATTGCTTAATTAATGAATTGGCGGGCGATGTTCAAGTGGAGAATGCGCCCGATGGGAAGGAGTTTGCCATGGGCAGTATTTCCACCGGACGCATGATCGACAACAACAGCGATCCGGTAAAGGGCAGGGTGGTCTGGGTGCCGGCAAAGTCGCTCTGGATCACCGCCATGACCTTGATTGCTATCATCGGCGGGCCGCTGACTTTCACCTGGAGCGCCTTTACCGTCTTCATTCTCTTGACCGCCACCACCATCTGCCTCGGTCATTCCGTCGGCATGCATCGGCTATTGATCCACCGCTCTTTCAGCAGCCCCATCTGGATCGAGCATTTTCTCGTCTATCTCGGGACACTGGTCGGCATGGCCGGTCCCTTTGGCATGATCTACGCGCACGACATTCGCGACTGGGCGCAACGGCAGCGAGACTGCCATGATCTCTATGCCCATCGGCGGCCTTTTTTCATCGATGCCTTCTGGCAGATGCATTGCGCGGTGGCGCTCAACCATCCGCCATCGTTCGTCCTCGAGGAGTGCGAGCGGCGCGACCGCTTCTATCGCTTCCTGGAGGCAACGTGGATGGCGCAGCAACTCCCTTTGGCACTCCTGCTTTTTATGCTTGGCGGACTGCCGTGGTTGGTCTGGGGGATTGCCGCACGGATCTCGGTGTCGCTGACCGGACACTGGCTGGTCGGCCATTTCGCGCATCGCGATGGCCATCAAGGCTGGCGTGTCGATGATGTCGCAGTGCAGGGCTATAACCTGCCGCGGTTCGGGCTGGTGACCTTTGGCGAGAGCTTCCACGGCAACCATCACGCCTTCCCGCAATCGGCGCGGCTCGGCATCGAACCGGGGCAGCTCGACCTCGGATGGTATTTCATCCGCCTGCTGGCAGGGCTCGGTCTGGCGTCGGCGATCAAGCTCCCGCACATGATCGTGCCACGGCGAGGCCTTAGGCGCGTCGACGTATCCGAGATCGCCGGTGGCAGTCATTCGCCATCTCACGCGGCGGGGTCAGGCGGAATCTCGCTCATGAGTGCGATATCCTCTCCAACAAGCCGTAAATCGCACGATGAAGCCTTGGCAAGCTTTCGAATCGTGCTTTAGGTTGCGGCCCGAAAAGCAAACGGGTCGAGCAAAAGATGCGCCTTACAGACTGCTATAATTTTCACGATTTCCGGCGCATGGCCAAACGTCGTCTTCCCGGACCGATCTTCGACTATATCGATGGCGCTGCCGATGACGAGGTGACCTATCGGCGCAATACCGCGGCCTTCGAGAATTGCGATCTGGTGCCCGACGTTCTGAGGGGTGTGGCCGAGGTCGACATGTCGGTGACGGTCATGGGCCAGAAGCTCGCCATGCCGGTCTATTGCTCGCCGACGGCGCTGCAGCGGCTTTTCCACCACCAGGGGGAGCGGGCGGTGGCGGCAGCGGCGGCAAAACATGGTACGATGTTCGGCGTCTCTTCGCTCGGCACGATCAGCCTGGAGGAAGCCCGGCAGATCAGCGACGGGCCGCAGATCTATCAGTTCTATTTCCACAAGGACCGCGGCCTCAACCACGAGATGATGGCGCGGGCGAAAAATGCCGGCGTGCAGGCAATGATGCTGACGGTCGACAGCATCACCGGCGGCAACCGCGAGCGCGACAAGCGCACCGGATTTGCCATTCCCTTCAAGCTCAATCTCGCCGGCATGGCCCAGTTCGCCATCAAGCCTTCCTGGGCGATCGACTGGCTGACGCATGAGCGCTTCCGGCTGCCGCAGCTCGAAAACCACGTCAAGATGGACGGCGGGTCGCTGTCGATCAGCCGATACTTCACCGAAATGCTCGACCCCTCGATGTCCTGGGACGACGTGGCGGCGATGGTGCGCGCCTGGGGCGGGCAGTTCTGCCTGAAGGGCATCATGTCGGTCGAAGACGCCAAGCGTGCGGTCGAGATTGGCTGTACCGGCATCGTGCTGTCAAACCATGGCGGACGCCAGCTCGACGGCTCGCGCAGCGCTTTCGACCAGCTGGCCGAGATCGTCGACGCCGTCGGCGATCGCATCGACGTCATGATGGATGGCGGCGTGCAGCGGGGAACGCATGTTCTCAAGGCCTTGTCGCTCGGGGCAAAGGCCGTCGGCCTCGGCCGCTACTATCTCTTCCCGCTTGCCGCCGCCGGACAACCCGGCGTCGATCGGGCGCTGCAGACGATGCGCACCGAGATCGAGCGCGACATGAAGCTGATGGGCTGCACCACGGTCAGCCAGCTGAGCCGGCGGAACCTGCGCTTCCGCTCCTGAGGGCGGATGAGGGGCGGGCTCCGCCCCTGATCCGGCTGCCGCCACCAACCGGGGTCGAGCCGGGGGTCTCGACCCGTCCTTCGGACCCCCGTAAACGGGGCGAAGGGGTCAGGCCGCCAACTCTCAATCCGCTTTAAACGGTGCTTGGGACAATCCAGAACGCCTACTTCGCAAGCTTTGCCAGCGCCGCAACCAGGCCCTGGGTCGAAGAGTCGTGCGATGCGGCACTCTCTTTGCCCTCGACAACCGGCAGCAGGCCCGTTGCCAGTTCTTTGCCGAGTTCGACGCCCCACTGGTCGAAGGAGTTGATGCGGAAGAGCACGCCTTCGACGAAGACCCGGTGTTCGTACAGCGCGATCAGGCGGCCGAGCGCGTAAGGCGTGAGCTTGTCGTAGACGAAGGTGATCGACGGGCGGTTACCCTGGAAGACGCGGTGCGGGGCAATGAAATCGGCCTTTTTGTCGTCCGTGCCCTTGTCGGTCAGCTGCTTCTTGGCTTCCGCGAAGGTGCGGCCCTTCATCAGCGCTTCCGACTGGGCGAGAACGTTGGAGATCAGCAGCTGGTGCTGATGGCGCAGTTCCGGCTCGAAGGCGTTGGCGGCGATCATGAACTCGGCCGGGATGATGCTCGTGCCTTGGTGGATCAGCTGGTAGAAGGCGTGCTGGCCGTTGGTGCCGGGCTCGCCCCAGACGACCGGGCCGGAATTGCCCTCGACCGGCGTGCCGTCGATGGTGACGCCCTTGCCGTTCGACTCCATGTCGAGCTGCTGCAGATAGGCGGGGAAACGCGACAGCCGCTGGTCGTAGGGCAGGATGGCACGGGTCGAATATCCAAGCACGTTGCGATGGTAGAAGCCGATCAGGCCGAGCAGCATCGGCAGGTTCTCGGTAATTGGCGCCTTACGGAAGTGATTGTCGATGGCATGGGCGCCATCGAGAAACTTGCCGAAATTATCAGGGCCGACGGCGATCATCAGCGGCAGGCCGATCGCCGACCAGATCGAATAGCGGCCGCCGACCCAGTCCCAGAAGCCGAAGACGCGGGCGCTGTCGATGCCGAAGGCGGAAACCTTGTCGAGCGCCGTCGAGACGGCGGCGAAGTGGTGCTGCACAGCCGCTTCGCCAAGCGCCTTGGCGATGAAATTGCGCGCCGTCTGCGCATTGGTCATCGTCTCCACGGTGGTGAAGGTCTTCGAGGCGACGATGAACAGCGTCGTCTCAGGCTGCACCAGCTTGAGGATATCGGCGATATGGGCGCCGTCGATGTTGGAGACGAAATGCGCCCGCGGGCCGTCATGGAAGGGGGCAAGCGCCAGCGTCGCCATCACCGGGCCGAGATCCGAGCCGCCGATGCCGATATTAATGACATCGGTGATCGTCTTGCCGGTGGCGCCCTTCAGCGTGCCCGAGCGGATGTCGTCGGCAAACTTGCCCATGGCAGAAAGCACGGAATTGACGTCGGGCATGACGTCCTTGCCGTCGACCAGAACCGGCGTGTTGGAACGGTTGCGCAGCGCGGTGTGCAGAACGGCGCGATCCTCGGTGAAATTGATCGCCTTGCCGGAGAACATCTCCTCGCGCTTCTTTTCGACGCCGCCCTCTTCGGCAAGCTTGACCAGCAGCTTGAGGATGTCGTCGTTCACCGCCGTCTTGGAAAAATCCATCAACAGGTCGTCAAGCGAAACCGAAAAGCGCGAAAAGCGCTCGGAATCGGAGGCGAAGGCGGCACGGATATCGGTTGCCTTGGTGGCATCAGCGGTGCTTTTCAGCTGTTCGACGATGGCGTTCATGGGAGGCTCCTCTGGAGGCGGAAAGGTTGCGGAAACTATTCGCTTTATCGGGCGCAAATCAAGTTCAGCCACCGCTCCAGATACAAAAAAGCCATCCGCGGCGAACGGATGGCCGTCAATTTCATGAGGTTGTTAAATTAGCCGCGCAGGTCCTTGCGCAGGATCTTACCAACAGGCGACTTCGGCAGCTCGGTGCGGAATTCGATGAAGCGCGGGCGTTTGTAGTTGGTGAGATTGGCGATGCAATGGGCTTTCACCTCGGCTTCCGTCAGCTTCGGGTCCTTCCGAACGACGAAGAGTTTGACCGCCTCGCCCGAATGCCCGTCCGGCACGCCGATCGCCGCCGCCTCAAGGATGCCGGCGTGCATGGCGGCGACTTCCTCGATCTCGTTCGGATAGACGTTGAAGCCGGAGACCAGGATCATATCCTTCTTGCGGTCGACGATCTTGGTAAAACCGCGGTCGTTCATGAAACCCATGTCGCCCGAGCGGAAATAGCCGTCCTCCGTCATCACCCGCGCCGTTTCCTCGGGCTTTTGCCAATAGCCGGCCATCACCTGCGGCCCGCGGATGCAGATCTCGCCGACGTCGCCGAGCGGCAGCGAATGGCCGTCCTCGTCGCGGATATCGAGGTCGGTGGAGGGCATCGGCAGGCCGATCGTGCCGGTGAACTCGGCCGAATCGAAACGGTTGGCGGTGGCAACCGGCGAGGTCTCGGAAAGGCCGTAGCCCTCCGTTACCGCCGTGCCGGTTATCTTAAGCCAGCGTTCGGCGACCGGGCGCTGCACGGCCATGCCGCCGCCAAGCGACATGATCAGCGGCGAGAAGTCGAGCTTGGCGAAATCGGCATTGTTCATCAGCGCGTTGAACAGCGTGTTGAGGCCGGGGAAGATATGCACGTCGGACTTGCCGAATTCCTTGACGAGGCCTGGAATGTCGCGCGGATTGGCGATCAGGATGTTGCGGGCGCCGAGCGACATGCCCATCAGCGAATTCACCGTCAGCGCGAAGATGTGGTAGAGCGGCAAAGCGCAGAGGAAATTCAGCACCTCGGGCTGCTTCTTGCGCTCGAAGGCCGAGCGGAGCCAAAGCGACAGCTGCAGCTTGTTGGCAAGCAGGTTTGCATGCGTCAGCACCGCGCCCTTGGCAACGCCGGTCGTGCCGCCGGTATATTGCAAAAAGGCGATATCGCTGCCCGCAAGCGTGACCGGCTCAAGGCTTTTCCTCGCGCCTTCCCGCAGCACCTGGCCGAAGCTCTTGTGCTCAGGGATCGACCAGGAGGGCACGAGCTTCTTCACCTTGCGCACGGTGAAATTGACGATCAGCCCCTTGATCCCCAGCATGTCACCGAGCGAGGTGACAACGACATGGCGGAGGTCGGTCTTGTTCAAGACCTGCTCGACCGTGCGGGCAAAATTCTCCAGCACGAAGATCGCCTTGGCGCCGGAATCGCGCAACTGGTGTTCGAGCTCGCGCGGCGTATAGAGCGGGTTGACGTTGACGACGACGAGGCCGGCCCGCAGGATGGCATAGGTCGCGACCGGGTTCTGTAAGACGTTCGGCATCATCACGGCGACGCGGTCGCCCTTCTCAAGGCCGGTGCTCTGCAGCCAGGCGGCGACCTTGCGCGTCTGGCTCTCCAACGCGCGATAACTCATTGCCTTGCCCATGCTGGCAAAAGCGGTCCGGTCGGCGTAGCGGGCACAGGATTTTTCCAGCAGTTCCGCCAGCGAGGCATATTCCAGCGGCGGGAGTTCGGCCGGAACCATATCGGGATAGGCGGCAAGCCAGGGTTTCTCAGGCCTGGCGCCGTTCGGATGGACGGAAATGCTGTTCATCGTGTCTCTCTCCCCTGCTGCCGCCGCGCCGACGATCGGTCGGCAGATCGACCGGAAAGATCCTCCATCTTCCAGTCCGGCAGCTTATGCCATTGCTCGAATGGTTCAAGCCGAATTGAAGCTATACTAACCTTGACGTAAACGTCAATAATGGCCCGTTCGAGCAGCGGAACTTTGAGTCTAGCGCCACGTTGTCTAGGTACCCCCGTGAGGAACCAAAGGAGATGCACAATGCTCAATCAGGAAACTGACGCCAACCGCGGTGATCCGAACGCGAAGAGCACGCATTCGCTAATCGCCAGCGACCGCGTCGAGGGCACCCGTGTCTACGGCGCCGATGGCAGGCATATCGGCTCGATCGAACGTCTGATCATCGGCAAGCTCGACGGCCGCGTCGCCTATGCCGTGCTGAGCTTCGGCGGCTTCCTCGGCATCGGTCACGATCACTATCCGCTACCCTGGGAAAAGCTCAACTACGACACCAAGCTGGATGGCTATCGCATCGACCTGACCAAGGAACAGATCGAAGGCGCACCGAGCTATTCGGACGATGACGACAGCTGGTACAACGACAATGGCCGCCGGGTCTATGACTACTACGGCGTGCCGCCCTACTGGATGTAATCTCGTTCGATAGGCCGAATTGGAAGGGCTCCGCGGATGCGGGGCCTTTTTGGCGTGCTGTTGTCGGTGGACGTTGACGAGGGACGGAGAGGCTGCGGCATATCCCCTTCGCCCCGCAAGCGTGGGTCCGAAGGACGGGTCGAGACCCGTGGCTCGACCCCGGTCGGTGCCGGCAGGCGGATGAGGGGCTGCGTTTTACTCCCCCGCAACAAGATCATTGGCCGATCGCAACACTATCCCGATCGTAATGTCTTCAGCGACGATCACCTTCGCCGTCTTCACCGCAAACACATGGCTCTCGCCCGGCAGCAGCGTCACCAGCATCGTGTCGACCACGGCATCCGGGTCCAGCCGGTCCGCCATTAGGCAGAGATCCTTCAGGAAACTCTCAGCCGTGACCGCAACCGCAAACCCGCCATCGATTTCCGTGACATCGACGCTCAGCCGCGGCGCCGGCAGGGCAAGCGCGATATCCTCGACGAAATAGTGAAAAGCCCGCCTGTCGAGCATCTCGACGACGATGACCTCGTCCTTCGGTACGTTGGGCCTGACGATATCTTCGGGCAGCGGAAATTCCTTGGCCTCGAAACGGTCGCAGAGCAGCCGCCAGAATTCGAATTCGGCAAGCACCGTGCCGTCGAGCCTCAGGCGTTTGCCACTGATCTTCGCCCGCCAGAACAATGTGCGTTCATTGACCGCCACTGCCGCCAGTCCGTCGCCGCGCGGCTGGATCGTCAGCAGGCGTGGATCATAGGCGGCCTTCAGCGCATACCAGAGCGGCTTGCGGCGGCCGGCTGAATCCAGCGCCGCCCATGACGTCACCGGCCAGCAGTCGTTGAACTGCCAGACCACCGCGCCCTTGCAGATATCGCGGTGAGACCGCATGTGCTCGACACCGAAGCGGATGGCGCGGGCCTGGTTGAGCTGGGTGGCGAAGTGCCAGTCATCCATGGTCCGCGGCTCCGGCAGGTGACCGGCGAGGCCGCGGATCAGCTTGTCATTGCCTTGGGTGGCCTTCTGATGGTGGAAGACGCCGTTCGATTGCGGGGTCAGCGGTGCGTCATGCACGCTCTCTTCGATCGTTGCCCAGGCAGCCGGCGCCTGCCAGCCGAATTCGGAGCAGAAGCGCGGGATATAATTGCGGTAGACCTCGTAGCCGACGTCGTTCCACACGTCCCAGATATGTTTGCAGCCATGGCCGTCGGCATTGGGTTCGATCTCCATCGAACCGGAATAGGGGCTGCCGGGATAATAGGGCCGGTCGGGATCGAGTTCAGCGCAAAGCCTCGGCAGCAGGTCGAGATAATAGCCGAGCCCCCAGCTCTCGCCTGCCTTGATGATCGGCCGCCAGCCCCATTCGTCGAAGCCCCAGATGTTCTCGTTATTGCCGTTCCAGAGGATCAGTGAGGCATGCGGCATCAGCCGCACGACATTGTCGCGCACTTCAGCCTCGACCTCGCTCTTCAGCGGCTCCTCCTCTGGATAGGCGGCGCAGGCAAAGAGGAAATCCTGCCAGACCAGCATGCCCATGCGGTCGCAGGCTTCGTAGAATTCATCGCGCTCGAAAATGCCCCCGCCCCAGACGCGCAGCATATGGATATTGGCGGCCTTCGCCTCGTCGATTCCAGCAGCATACCGCTCGGCCGTCACCCGGGAGGGAAAACAATCGTCGGGAATCCAGTTCGCGCCCGCGATGAACAGCGGCACGTCGTTGATGACGAAGGTGAAGGCCGAGCCGTGCGCGTCGGCCGAGGTGTCGAGCCGCAAAGAGCGGAAACCAAGTTCACGTTGATGGCTGTCGAGCAGATCGCTGCTGGCATCGTCGACGAGCTCGAGCGTCAGGGGATAGAGCGGCTGCGCGCCGAGATGATGCGGCCACCAGAGTTTTGGCGAGGGAAGGACAAGCTCGAAGACGACCTCGTCTTCCCCAGGGTCGATCGTAACCGTCTTAGTCATGCCGCCGATTGCGGCGACAAGCTTGCAGCCCGCCTTATCGCCATGCCGCGCCAGCCTGGCCTGCACCTTCACCAACCCGTCGCCGCCGGCAAGCGTGGCCGATACCCTTGTTTCGGAAAGCCGCGCCCGATCCCAGCTTTCCAGCTTGACCGGTTTCCAGAGGCCCGCCGTCACCAGCGTCGGCCCCCAGTCCCAGCCGAAATTGCAGGCCATCTTGCGCATCAGATTGCCCGGTCCCGGATAATTGTTGGGACGGTAGCCGTAATGTTTCTCCATCTCCGCGCCATATGCATAGGCGGAACGAAAGGTAACGCTGAGGTCGTTCTGGCCAACCTTCAGCAATCTCGAAACATCGAAACGAAAGGTGCGGTTCATATTGAATGTGCGGCCGATCTCTTCGCCGTTGAGCGCGATCGTCGCGATCGTATCGAGCCCGTCGAAGACCAGCTCCTGCACCCTGCCATCGTCTGCCGCCGCCTCGAAGCGGCAGCGATAGGTCCAGTCGGTTTTGCCGATCCAGTCATTGGTGATCTCGTTGACGTCGATATAGGGATCGGCGATCAGCCGGCTGGCGAGAAGGTCGAGATGCACACATCCCGGCACCGTTGCGGGGACGGCATCAGGCAGGCCGGGCCTTGCTGTATCGTTGCAGGAGAGCGTCCAGCCGGAATTCAGCGTGGTCTTCTCGATCATGGATGGCTCCTGATTTATGCCGCTCGAAGCTGTCGGATGAGGTGTCGTTGGTAGAGTGCCGCCGCGATCGGGGCCGGCGTCAGATCTGTCAGAGAAACCGGCCGTGGCGCTGCAGCACCTCGATCTTATAGCCGTCCGGATCGCTGATGAAGAAGAACAGGCCGAAGAGCTTGCCGTCACGGTTGAGCTCTACCAGTTCGCCCGGCTTCAGCCTCAGTTTCGACAGCCGTTCGCGCTCGACCGCCACCTCTTCGACGGAGATGGCGAGATGGCCATAGCCATTGCCCAGATCGTAGGGCGCGGTCCGGCCCTTGTTGACCGTCAATTCCAGCTCGAAGCCGGTCTCGGCATTGCTCAGATAGATCAACGTGAAGGTGTCGAAATCGACGCGGTCGGCGACCGAAAGGCCGAATGCCTTGCCGTAGAACTCGACCGAGCGCGCCTCGTCGAGAATACGGATCATCGAGTGGATCATCTTCGCCAAGTCTGCCTCCCACTGCACTATAGCGCCGCGCGTCTCTTTAGACGAGCAAAGGACGCTGTAGCACTTTGAATTACTGCATAATTCCTTAAATCGGAATCGATTTAAGGAATTATGCAGTAGTCACGGCAGTCTTGGTACTCGTCCTCTTACGGCGTGCGCAAGCCGATTCTTCGCGTGATCGCCCCTTCGACCATGCCCATGGCGTCATAGATCAGCACCGCCATCAGGCCGACGATCAGCCCGCCCTGCAGGATGAAGGCGGTATTGTCGGAAATCAGCCCGGCGATGATCACCTCGCCGAGGCCCTTTGCCGCAACCGTCGAGCCGATCGTCGCCGTGCCGATATTGATCACGGTCGCGACCTTCAGCCCTTCGAGGATCAGCGGCAGGGCGAGGGGCAGCTCGACGCGGAGCAGCCGCTGGGTGCCGTTCATGCCCATGCCGTCGGCGGCATCGAGAACCTGCGGCGACACCTGCTTCAGGCCGGCGACGGTATTTTCGAAAATCGGCAGCAGGCCGTAGAGAAACAGTGCGATCAGCGTCGGCATGGCGCCGAAGCCGGTGGCGGGAACCGCGAGTGCCAGCACCGCAACCGGCGGAAAGGTCTGCCCGGCATTGGCGATGGCGCGCGACAACGGCAGAAAGTCGGCGCCGCTTTCGCGGGTGACGAAGATGCCGCCGACAACGGCGAGCACCGCGCTGCAGGCGATCGATCCGATGACCAGTTGCAGATGGCCGGCGGCCAGCGAGGCGAGGCTGTTCTGCGTATAGACGGCGGGCGCATTGTTGTTGGTCAGCGGCACGAGTAGGAAGGAAAGCCATTCCGTCCTGACCAGCAGGATGAGCAGCAATACCAGCGCCGCCAGGCGGAAGAGATTGGCGACGATGAGTTTCATGCCTTGCGGCCCAGTTCGAGAAGCCGCGTCATCGAGATCGATCCCACCGGCGCTTTCTCGCCGTCCTGCACCGTCGCCTCGTCGACGCCCTGCCAGATCATTTCGGCCAGCGCGTCGCGCAGGCTGAGCGACTGCGGCAAGGCATAGGCGAGGCCGCTCTTGGCCGGTTCCATGCTCTCCTTCAGCGGCAGCAGCGACATCAGCTTCAGCGCCCGGTCGGAGGTGCCGGTCAATTGCTGAACGAAGGGATCGGCGGGTTCGGTGAGGATCTTTTCCGGCGTCGAGCATTGCAGCAATCTGCCCTCGCTCATCACCGCGATCTGATTGCCGAGATGGAAGGCCTCGTCCATGTCGTGGGTGACGAGAATAACCGTGGTGCCGAACTGCTTCTGGATCGCCAGGAGATCGTCCTGCGCCTTGCCGCGGATGACCGGATCGAGCGCCCCGAACGGTTCGTCCATCAGCAGCAGTTCCGGCTCAGCCGCCAGCGCCCGGGCGACGCCGACGCGCTGCTGCTGCCCGCCGGAGAGCTGGTGCGGATATTTGTCGGCGAAACTCGCCGGATCGAGGTTGAAAAGCCCGAGCAGTTCCTCGACGCGGGCCGCGATCCGGGTCGAATCCCAATCGAGAAGCTGCGGCACCGTGGCGATATTCTGCGCCACGGTGCGGTGTGGAAACAGGCCGTGTCCCTGGATGGCATAGCCGATCCTGCGGCGAAGCTCGGTCACCTCGACGTCAATGACATTCTGCCCGCCGACGAAAATCTCGCCTGCGGTGATCGGCACCAGCCGGTTGATCATCCGCATCAGTGTCGATTTGCCGGAGCCCGAGGTGCCGACGATGACGGTGATCTCACCCTTCTCGACGCGCATCGAGACATTGTCGACGACGGTGGCCGCGCCATAGCGTTTGGTGACGTTCCTGATCTCGATCATGCTCATGCGGCGGATCCCCGGATGCTGTCGATGACCGCATCGAGGATGACGGCCGATGAGAAGGCGAAGAACACGGTCGGCACGGCGCCGAGCAGGACGAGGTCCATGGCCGTCTGGCCGAGCCCCTGGAAGATGAAGATGCCGAAGCCGCCGCCGCCGATCAGCGCCGCGATCGTCACCATGCCGATTGCCTGCACCAGCACGATGCGGATGCCGGTGAGGATGACGGGAAAGGCAAGCGGCATGTCGATGCCGGTGAGGATCTGCCGTTGCGTCAGCCCCATGCCGGCCGCAGCATCCCGCACCGAGGGATCGACGCCCTCGAGGCCGACGACGGTGTTGGCGACGATCGGCAGCAGCGAATAGAGCACCAGCGCGATCAAGGCCGGCGCCGTGCCGATGCCGCGAATGCCGATCGCAGCCGCCAGCGGTACATGGGTGGCGAGATAGCCGAGCGGCAGCATCAGCAGGCCGAACAGTGCGAGGCTCGGGATCGTCTGGATCAAGCTGAGGCCTTGGAGCACGATGGCCCGCAGCTTCGGCACCCAGAAGCACAGGATGCCGAGCGGCAGGCCGAGAATGATGGCGATGGCCAATGAGCCGAAGGCCAGTAGCAGATGCGAGATCGCTTCCGTCTCGAATTGCGGCGCCCGCGTCGAGAATTCCTTCATGATCGACAGGCTGTCGAGCAGGCCGGAGGAAAGCGAGATGAAAAGCAGCGCCGCATAGGCCGCAAGGGCTGCGACCCGCATCCACGGCGCCAGCCGGATCTTCACCAGCGCATCGGAGATGACGAGCCCGATCACCGCAAACAGCGCCCAGAAACCGCCACCGGGCGTCATCCGCGCCACCGTGCTGCCGGGCGGCGTCGCCGCCGTCGAGACGAGGCCGATCGCAACGATCAGCGCCGCAAGGCAGAGTGTGGCGATGGCAAGCCGGGCAAGGGCGTTGCGCAGCAACAGCGTGGCGACAGCGGTGAGAACGAGCAGGATGGTGAGGATGACGACGGAGGGCTGGGGAAGAAGCTGCGTCAGCAGCATCGGCTTGCCGGCGGCGATGCGGTTCGCCTTGACGTAGATGAAGGGCATCAGTGCCGTCGCCGCGATGCCACCGGCCACCAGAACCACGCCGAGCCGGTCCAGCCTGCGGACCGCTGAGGTTTCTTCCATCAAATCAACCCTGTCTGAGCAATCCCGTCCGGCCAAACCTAGCAGCAGAGAGAGGCTCCGCCCGCAATCGGGCGGAGCGAGTGATGATTACTTCAGGAAGCCTTTTTCCTTGAGATAGGCTTCAGCGACGGACTTTGCCGGCTCGCCGTCGACCTGGATCTTGGCATTGAGCTTGCGCAACTCGTCGGCGGTCAGGCTCTTGAAGATCGGCGAGAGCACTTCCTCGATCTTCGGGTTGGCTTTCAGAACCTCCTCGCGGATGATCGGGGTGGGCGCATAGACCTGCTGCACGTTCTTGTCGTCTTCGAGAACGGTGAGTTCGGCCGCTTCGATCGCGCCATCCGTGCCGTAGACCATGGCGGTGTTGACGCCGTTCGTCTGGTCGGCGGCCGCCTTGATCGTCGCCGCCGTGTCGCCGCCGGACAGAACAACCATTTGGTCAGGCTTCAGCTGGAAGCCGTAGGTCGTCTGGAAGGCGGGAAGCGCGCCGGCCGAATTGACGAATTCGGCTGAGGCGGCAAGCTTGGCGGCACCGCCGCCGGCCACCCATTTGCCGAAGTCCGTAAGGCTCTTCAGCTTGTTCGGTTGGGCAACATCGCTGCGCACGGCGAGCGCCCAGGTGTTGTTGGCCGGCGACGGCGTCAACCAGACGATCTTGTTGGCGTCGTAATCGAGCTTCTTTGCCAGCTCATAACCCTGGTCGATATTTTTCCAGGCGGCGTCATCGGCCTTGTTGAAGAAGAAGCCGGCATTGCCGGTATATTCAGGATAGATGTCGATTTCGCCTGCGGTGATCGCCTTGCGCACGACGGGTGTGGCGCCAAGCGCGATGCGGTCCTGTGTCTTGATGCCGTTGGCTTCGAGCGCGAGCGCAATGACGTTGCCGAGCAGCGTGCCTTCGGTGTCGATCTTCGACGAGACGACGACATCTGCAGCATGAGCCGCACCCGCCGCGAAGGCGGAGAGCGTGACGGCGAGTGCGAGTTTCTTCAGCATGGAATATCCCCTTGGTTGACACCATTAGCACTTTGAATTGCTGCATTATGCAGATGCGCAAGCCCCGGGCGGGGGGTCTGCGCACAGGAAGTCCGCCGGCCAACGCGACGAGATCGCATCATGCCGGAATTGCGTGCGTGATGGAAATAGCGTGCACGCCTGAAAAATCGATGCAAGCCCCCTTTAGTATTTGCGGCCGCGCCACGATTATGGCGGCGAATGTCCCGCCGCGCGCGGAAACGCATTCCCTTTTCCAGGGTCGGCGCGATTTGTTTTTGTCCCCTTGCGTGTTTCCGCGATGTTCCGGTGCTCTGTTGCGGATTTCCGCCGCCCGGATTTTTCTATGCGGAAACGATAGCCCGCCTCTGCGAAAGCAGGGATATCTTTTTTCATGAACACATCATATCGTCCGGTTTTTCCAGCGCTTTCCGGAGGTGGCTCGTTTGCATCTTGGTGCCCTGTTCACCGCTCACCATGTCTTGACCTCCGGTTCGGTGCGCGAGACGGGGCGGCGCTTCCAGCTGTCGCCCTCGACCGTGTCTGCGGCCATCCATCATCTCGAAACCGAGCTGGCGATGAAGCTGACGGAACGCGCCTCCGGCGAGCTGGTAATGCTCATCGCCAGCGGCAGGGTGCTGGAAGGCCTGGCGCCGCTCACCGCTGCGATCGGCGAGCTTGGCCAATTCACCGGCCATGACGCTACGACCACCGACGCCATTGAGGTCACCGATGCCTGGGCATCACGTGTTCCCATCAAGGTCGTCACCATCGAGCGTTTTCTGGAAGTGGCCGACCAGGGCAGCATCAATCGCGCCGCCCGCCGCCTTCGCCTGGGGCAGCCGCAGCTTTCGCTTCAGCTTGCCAATCTTGAGAAATTTTTAGGTCACCGCCTGTTCGAGCGGCAGGCGCAGGGTTCGGTGCTGACGGAGGAGGGCAGGCGCGCCTACCAGATCTTCACGACGATCAGCCAGGCCTGGAACGATCTGAAATCATCGGCCGACGAGCGGTATCGGCGCGCCGCCCGGTCGCTGCGCATCGGCTCGATCATTCCCACCGGATCGGAAAGCTGGGTGGCGCGCTGCCTGGGCTCGCTGGTCTCCGAATGGAATGCGCGCCGCAACAACAATGCGATCTCGCTGGTCTCGATGACCGCCGACGATCTGCGCGAGGCGCTGAAGAGCGGCCGCATCGATGTGGCGATCCTGGATTCGGTCTTCGGCCTTGAAAGCTTCCGCCATCGGGAATTGCTGCAGACCGACATGGTGGTGATCGCGCCGCCGCAAAGCACCGAAACCACCGTCGCCGATCTCGTCGCCGCCCACGCGATCTGCATGCCGAGCCCGCGCACCGGTCTCGGCCACGCGGCCATGGCCTTCAGCGACGAGCGCGCGCCGAACCGGCGCTTGCGCAGCCGGGATATCACCGCCGCGGATTCGCTGCCTGTGATCGTCGACCTCGTCGCCAATCACGGCTACGTCTCCTTCCTCGGCCGGATCAGCGCCATGCCGATCGCCGACAAGGTGCGCATCGTCGATCTCGACGAGCATCTGGCGATGTCCTATCACGTCGCCTTCAACCATCGCAAAGCCGCCGCCGATGCCTGCGCCGTCATCATCGAGGCGGCGGCGCGAATTACGTCTGAAACTGTCGCGCAGGCCATGGTGCGCGACAAAGCCAGGGAGAGCGTAGCGTGACCGTCCTGCTGGAAGTGTGTGTGGATAGCGCTGACGGCCTCGCCGCCGCCATCGAGGGTGGCGCCGGCCGCATCGAGCTTTGTTCGGCGCTGGAGCTCGGCGGCCTGACGCCGCTGCCGAGCCTGATGCAGATCGCCGCCAGGGCGCCCATTCCTGTCTATGCGATGATCCGCCCGCATGCCGGTCCGTTCATCTTCGACAGGAGAGATGAGGAAGCGATGATGCTCGATATCGATGCCGTGCGCGCCGCAGGTCTTGCCGGCGTCGTCATCGGCGCCAATCGGCTGGACGGCACGCTCGACATGCCGCTGATCCACCGCCTAAAGGCGCATGCCTCAGGCCTCGGTTCGACGCTGCATCGGGCTTTCGATCTGGTGCCGGATGCCGACTATGCGCTGGAACAGGCCGTCGAGCTCGGCTGCGAACGCATCCTGACCTCCGGCTGCGCGCTGAAGGCGGCCGACGGAATCGAAACCCTGAAACGCCTTTCGACCACGGCATCCGGCCGCATATCCATCATGCCCGGCAGTGGCATCCGCCCCGCCAATGTCGGCCAGATATTGCAGGCAACCGGCGCCCGCGAGGTCCACGGTTCCTGCAACTCACCTATGGAAAGCGCCGACCCCCGTGCGGTCGCCTTTGGTTTCGAGGCGAAAAGCGCGAACCGGACGGATACTGCGGTGGTCAGGGAGATGTGCAGGGCGATTGCGGCAATGGAGCGTTAGCGGTTCCGCATCCCGGACGGAAAGCAAAGTGCCTATTATTTTACGCGATTCCCACCCGAAACCGCTCGCGCATTTTGCTGGAATTCCTCCGGACGTCCCGCCTCTTGCCGCACAGGTTTTCCCACTCTCCGTCATACTCGGGCTTGACCCAGGGCTTGACCCGACTATCCACGCCGCAAGCACTCCGCGCGCATGTAACGCGCCGTACCCTAACCACCAACCCTGATCACCGCCTTGATCAGCCCGTTCTTCTCATGCGCCCAGCGACCGAGATCGCGGGGCGTGTCGGCGAGCGTTGTGCGGTGGGTGATGAGTTTGTCGACGGGCACGAGGCCTTTGGCGATCGAAGCGGCCACATGTTCGAAATCGGCGCGGGTGGCGTTGCGGCTGCCGATCACCATCATTTCGCGTTTGTGGAATTCCGGGTCGGAAAAGCGGATATCGTCTTTGACGACGCTGACCAGCACCAATGCGCCGCCATGGGCGACGAAGGAGAAGGCTTTTTCCATCGAAGGGCCGTAACCGGTGGCGTCGAAGACCACGTCGAAACCGTCGCCATTGGTTGTTTCGCGCACGGCATCCATTGTCGCCTCGTTGGCGACGATGCCGGAGGTGAAGCCGAAGCGCTCCGAGGCCATCTGCAGCCGCTCAGCGCTGGTGTCGAGCAACGTCACTTCATGGCCGGCAATGCGTGAGAAGATCGCTGCCCCGAGCCCGATCGGCCCGGCGCCGATGACGAGCGCTCGCGCGCCGGCGCCGGTCATCGAGCGGCGCACCGCATGGGCGCCGATCGCCAGAAACTCGACGGTTGCGGCCGCCTCGAGGCTCAGTCCCTTGGCGGCATAGAGGTTGCCCGCCGGAACCGAGATCTCCTCGCAGAAAGCTCCGTCCGTATGGACGCCGAGCACCTTGATATTGGTGCAGCAATTCGGCTTGCCCTGGCGGCAGGCGACACATTGGCCGCAGGACAGATAGGGATTGACGATGACGGGTGTTCCCACAGCCATGTCAACGCCTTCGCCTGCTTCCAGCACCGTCGCCGAGACCTCATGCCCCATCACGCGGGGATATTCGAGGAAAGGATGTTTGCCCTCGAAGATATGATAGTCGGTGCCGCAGATGCCGACATGGCTGACCGCCAGGCGCGCCCAGCCAGGCGCCGGTGCCGCAGGCAAAGGACGCTCGACGATCTCGAGCACGCCGGGCTCCCGGCAAACAACTGCTTTCATGACGGGTCTCGCATTCTTGGGAGTTGACGAAGCCGGCCTGTTCGACCGGCTTCTCTTGGCCGCTCAATTGCTCCGGCGGCGGCGCAGTTGGTCGAAGAAGACGATCACGATGATCAGGAGACCGGTGATGATGCGCTGCCAGAAGGAGTTGACGTTCAGAAGGTTGGCGCCGTTGTTGATGGTGGCGAGGATGAAGGCGCCGATCAGCGGGCCGTGTACCGAGCCGACCGCGCCGAACAGGCTGGTGCCGCCGATGACGGAGGAGGCGATCGCCTGCAATTCCCAGCCATCGGCCTGCGTCGCATTGCCGATCGCGATGCGCGAGGCAAGCAGCACGCCGACGAAGGCGGCAAACGAAGCCGAGAGGATATAGGCGAGGTAGATCATGCCCTTGACGTTGACGCCGGAGAGGCGGGCAGCTTCCGCATTCGAGCCGACCGCGAAGAGATAGCGGCCCCAGCGGCTCAGATGCAGGAAGATGAAGGAGGGCACCGCCACCAGGATGACCATCCAGAACAGGCTCGGTATGCTGAACAGGTCGGCGCGGGCGAAATTGCTGAAATTCTCATTGGTGATGTTGATCGTCGAGCCGTTGGTGATCAACAGGCCGATGCCGCGCAGCGACGTCAGCGTTGCCAGCGTGATGATGAACGGCGGCAGGCCCATATGGACGATGCCGAAGCCATGGAAGGCCCCGATCGCCATGCCGATGAGCAGCGTCAGCACGATCGCACCCCAGACCGGCACGCCCGCCTGCAGCAGCCAGGCAATGATGACGGTACAGAAACCGACGATGGCGCCGACCGAAAGATCGATGCCGGCGGTGATGATGACGAAGGTCTGGCCGAGTGCCAGGATCGCCGTCATCGCCCCCTGGCGCAGCAGGTTCGAAATGTTGAGCGGCGTCCAGAAGCTCGGGGTAACAACGCCGAGCACGATCCAGAGGAAGATCAAGAGCCCGATCAGCGTCAGGCCGAACAGGATGTTCATTTTCCGGCGCGGCGGCGGCGCGACGATTTCGGTGGGGGTGGCAGTCATGAATTTTCTCCCTCTTAGAGCATTTCCGTTTTCTTCAAACCACGGAAATGCCCTATCTCTTTGTTCTGACACAATTTCCGGACGCAAAACCGCAACGCAGTTTTGCTGGAACTGCTTGTGCTCAGACGCCGATCGCTTCGCTGAGCACTTCTTCATGCGTCGCCGCGTGGTAATCATGGCTCGCGACGATTTTGCCGCCGCGGAAGACATGCAGCCGGTCGGCCAGTTCGTAGACCTCGGGCAGGTAGGAGGAGATCAGGATGATGCCCGCGCCCTCCTTCAGAAGCTTGGCGAAGAGCCGGTAGATTTCCGCCTTGGTGCCGACGTCGACGCCGACGGTCGGCTCGTCGAAGATGAACAGCCGGGCGCCGTGGCTCAGCCACTTGCCGATGACGATCTTCTGCTGGTTGCCACCCGACATGCTGGAGGCCGGAACACGCCGGCTTGGCGTCTTGATGCTGAGATCGCGGATCTGCTTGTCGGCATTGGCCGATTCGCGCGTGTGGTTGATGACAGGCCCGTGGCTGAGGCGCCCGAACACCGGCAGGTTGATATTGAGGCCGATCGGCAGGTTGAGGCAAAGCCCCTGGTCGCGCCGGCTTTCCGGCGCCAGCGCAATGCCGAGTTCCATCGCCGTGCGTTCGTTGGGGATGTCGACCCGTTTGCCCATCCACTGGATATCGCCTGCCGTTGTCGGCTGGCGGCCATAAAGGCCGAGCGCGAATTCGCTGCGCCCGGCGCCGATCAGGCCGTAGAGCCCGACGATCTGCCCGGCCTTGACGCTGAGCGACACGTCTTCGAAGCCCGGGCCGGAAAGGCCGTTGACGGCAAGGATCGTCTCGCTGATGGCGATCTCTTCCTTGTGGTAGATCTGCTCGATCGAGCGGTTGATCATCAGCGCGATCAGTTCGGCATCGTTGGTCTCTCCGATCAGCCGCGTGCCGACATGCGTGCCGTCGCGCAGCACCGAGACACGGTCGGCAAGCTCGAAGACTTCCTCCATGCGATGGCTGATATAGACGATGGTGACGCCTTCGCCCTGCAGGCGGCGGATCAGCTTGAACAGCTGCGCCGATTCCTGGCGCGTCAGATAGGCTGTGGGTTCGTCGAAGATCAGAAACTGCGTGCCGCGCATGGCGGCGCGCGCCGTCGCGACCAGCTGCTGCTGGCCGATCGTCAGCGAGCTGAGCAGCGCGCCGGCCGGCAGGCCGAAGCCGAGATCGTCGAGCACGGCCTGCGCCAACTTCTGCATCTGCTTCTTGCGCATCAGGCCGTAGCGGTTGACTTCGTCACCGAGGAAAAGGTTGGCGGCGACCGTCAGGTGCCGGCAGAGCACGACTTCCTGGTGCACGGCGTTGATGCCGCGGGCGATTGCCTCGTTCGGCGTCGACAGGCCCACAGGCTGGCCGCACCACAGCACTTCGCCGGCCGTACGGGTAATGACGCCGGTCAGCAATTTGATCAGGGTGGATTTGCCGGCGCCGTTTTCGCCGACGATGGCGTGGATTTCACCGGCAAGAAAGGTCAGCGTCGCCGGCTTCAGCGCCTGCACATGACCGTAATTCTTCTGCAGGCCCTTGAGTTCGAGGATAGGCGATCCGGCGGGAATTCGATTGGCTTCTTTCAGCGTGGCGCTGTCATCGTGGCGATGACTGACCTCTTCCAGTCCGATCATGGACCTCTCCTCCTTGTGTCACGTCTGCTCTCCATCCCCTGGTAACCATAGCATGGCCCCTGGTAACCATAACATGGATGGAAAAAGCCGCGCCGGTTTTTGAAGCCGGCGCGGCCTGTCTGTCTTGCTTACTTGATCTTCGGGTTCAGCAGCGCGTCGATCTTCGGATCGGCCATATTCGCCTTGGTGACGAGGTTGGCGCCGGTGTCGACATTGGCTTCGACCTTCTCGCCCTTGGAGACGGCAAGCGCGGTCTTCACGCCGTCATAACCCATGCGGTAGGGGTCCTGAACGACGAGGCCGGCAATGGCGCCGTCCTTGAGGAAGCCGACGGTCTTGTCGTCGCTGTCGAAGCCGATGACCTTGATCTTGTCGCCGAGCTTGTTTTCGGCGATCGCCTGACCGACGCCCTGCGCCAGGATCAGGTTCGAGGCGAAGACGCCGACGAGCTTCGGGTTAGCCGTGATCAGGTCGGTCATCATGTTGAGGCCGGTCGTTGCCTGGCCGTCGCCGTACTTGTCGGCAATGACCTTCAGGCCCGGATGCTTGGTCTTCACCTGATCCAGGAAGCCTTCGCGGCGCTGCTCGAGCGAGCCGACGCCGGGAAGGTTGGTAAGAATGACGATTTCACCCTCTTCCTTGCCGGTCATGCCCTTGATGGCGGCTGCCAGGCCATCGGCGGCGATACGGCCGCCCTGAACGTTGTCGGTCGTCAGGAACGACTTGAACGCCTTGGAGTCGGCACCCGAGTCGATGCCGATGATCGGAACCGACTTGGCGGCTTCATCGATCGGCTTGCCAAGCGCCTTGAATTCGGTCGGCGAAATGACGACGGCGGCCGGCTTGCCGGCAACGGCGTTCTCAAGAATGCTGATCTGGCCGTTGACGTCGGACTCAGCCTGGGCACCGAGTTCCGGCACCTTGACGCCGAGATCCTGGCCTGCCTTGCGGGCGCCGGCCAGAACGATCTGCCAGTAGAAGGACGTCGTGTCCTTGACGATGATCGGGATCGTCACGTCGGCGGCAAAGGACGTAACCGGCATCGCCGTGGCGATAACGGCAGCGCCGGCAAGCGCCGTAAAGGCGCGACGGGACAGAAGGGATTTCACGATAGTCATAAGGGTTCTCCTCTCAAGATGCGTTCTCCTCCGAATAAATCGGCCGCTGAACGCAGGCGGACGATTTTTATCGATAAAAAACATTTGCAGGGAGAAGCTAGCCGAGGCGCAATCAAATTGCAAGAGCGTCAAACTGGCTTTTTTGCTTTGGTAAATCCCCCCCAAGCAACTGATTTTATTCCAATACCACGATAACCTAAAATAGGTATCAGTCCAGATCGACCTCATGCGGATGCACGACGCCCTTTTTCAAAATCAGGTTTCCGTACAGCCGGAATTCCGTCGTCGCGACGATATAGGTGGCCTTGCGGGCCATCGCGTAGAAGGCGAAACGCTCCACCGGTACGATCGGAAAATCGCCGGCGCGCCTGGCAACGATCTGCTGGAACTCGGCGCAGACCTCCGGCACGGCGTGCGGGTCGCCGACCACCTCCATCCGCCACGCCGCTTCCGGCACGAAGGTGTCGAGCGGCATGTGGGCGAGGATCGCTTCGGCCATATCAGTGGCGCTGACGCCGTCGGCGCGAATGACAGGCGGGCCCATCGAGCCCGAGGGGAAATTGGCGTCCGATATGACGATGTCGTCGCCATGTCCCATGGTCTTCAGCGCGTGAAGCAGGTCGGGGCCGAGCAGCGGATGAATACCCTTGAGCATAGTGTCTCCTCAGACGCGGACAGCTTCGGCGCCGAGCGGCGGCGCGACCAGCGTATAGGGTTCGAATTCGGCATAGATCTCATCGGCAAGCCGCGGTTCGACGATTTCCATGTTGCGGATCAGGCTCGACGGCTTGGCGGTACCCATCAGCACCGATGCGACGATCGGTTCGAGCAGCGGAAACTGCAGGGCGGGCGCTGCCAGCGGCACGCCGTGGCGCTTGGCGATCGCTTCCATGGCGCCGACCTTGGCAAGCACGTCGTCATCTGCCGGCATATAGTCGAAATGCGCGCCCGGCACCGGACCGGTGGCGAGAATGCCGGAATTGAAGACGCCGCCGACGACCAGCGACGTGCCCTTCTGCCGGCAGAGCGGCAAGAGTTCGGCGACCGCCGAACGGTCGAGCAGCGTGTAGCGGCCGGCCATCAGGATGCAGTCGAGATCGGCGTTGCGCATGACGTCGAGGCAGACGGGCACTTCGTTGACACCGAGGCCGAAGGCCGAGATCGCGCCTGAGGAGCGCAGTTCTTCCAGCGCCTTGATGCCGGAATCGAGAAGCTGCTTCTGGTAGACGGCGTTCTTCGCCGCGCCATGTGTATAGACGCCGATATCGTGCACATAGAGAATATCGATGCGGTTGAGGCCGAGGCGGGCATAGCTGAACTCGACCGAGCGCATGATGCCGTCATAGGAATAGTCGTAATCGGCATCGAAAGAGAGCGGATCGACATAGCTGTAATCGGGCACGGTTCCGGTCGGCACCGGCCGAAGCAGCCGGCCGACCTTGGTGGACAGCACGTAACTGCCGTCCGGCTGGTCGCGCAGGAAATCGCCGACCCGGCGTTCGGCAAGGCCGAGCCCATACCAGGGCGCCACGTCGAAATAGCGGATGCCGCTGTCCCAGGCCGCCTGCAGCGTTTCCATGGCTACCTCGCGCGGGCAGACGCGGTAAAGACCGCCGAGCGCTGCCGCGCCGAAACTGATTTCGGTCACCTCGAGCTTGGTCTTGCCGATCCGTCTCGTCTTCATCATGCCTCCTCGCCAAGTCTTGGGATTTCAGAGCAATTCCAGGAAAAGTGCGAAGCGGTTTTCCGTCCGGAATTTGCATAAAACAAAGGATTAGAGCGTCGCCCCCAGATGCCACGGCACGAATTCATTGTCGCCGTAGCCGAAGAGTTCGCTCTTGGTCTTCTTGCCGGAGGCCGTGTCGACGATGAGCTCGAAGATCTCGCGGCCCTTGCCGCTGATCGTCGCGTCGCCGGTGGCGATCGTGCCGCAATCGATGTCCATGTCCTCTTCCATCGAGGCGTAGAGCGCCGAATTGCTGGAAAGCTTCAGCGATGGCGCCGGCCGGCAGCCGAAGCAGCTGCCGCGGCCCGTGGTAAAGGCGATCATATTCGCCCCGCCCGCCACCTGGCCGGTCGCCGAAACCGGGTCGTAGCCGGGTGTGTCCATGAAGACGAGGCCGGGGGCGGTGACTCGCTCGGCATAACCGTAGACTGCCGTCAGCGGCGAGCGCCCACCCTTGGCAACCGCGCCGAGCGATTTTTCCAGGATGGTGGTGAGGCCGCCGCGCTTGTTGCCGGGCGAGGGGTTGTTGTCGAGCGAGGCGCCGTGCAGAGCGACGTAATCCTCCCACCAGGCGATTTTCTCGTCGAGCTTGTTGGCCACATCGTCGCTGACGGCGCGGCTGCGCAGCAGGTGTTCGGCGCCATAGATTTCCGAGGTCTCGGACAGGATCGCCGTGCCGCCGGCCGCCGCCAGCAGATCGGCCGCGACACCCAGCGCCGGATTGGCGGTGATGCCGGAAAAGCCATCCGAGCCGCCGCATTGCAGGCCGATGATGATCTCGCCGATCGACATCGGCACACGCGTTTCCTTGCCGACATCGGCGGCGATTTCACGCAGCATGCCCATGGCGCGCTCGACCGCGCGGCGTGAGCCGCCGGCATCCTGAATGTTGAAATGCCGCTTCGAGGCGCCGGCGCCGCTCTGGCCGTAGAGCGTCAGCTGGTTGACTTCGCAGCCGAGGCCGATCATCAGCACGCCGCCGAAATTGACATGCCTGGTATAGCCGGCAAGCGTGCGGTGCAGCACGTTCATGCCGTCGCCGGTCGAGCTCATGCCGCAGCCCTGGTCGTGCACGATCGGCACGAAACCGTCGATGCCTTCGTAATGCGGCAGAATCGTCCGATTGGCCTCGTCGGCGATCGCCCGACAGACCGTGGTGGAACAGTTCACGCTGGCGATGATGCCGATATAGTTCCGGGTCGCCGCCCGCCCATCGGCGCGGCGATAGCCCATGAAGGTGCGCGCCCTGTCCTCGCTCGTCGCCATCTCCGGTGCCGAATTGGCGGTCGCCGCCAGCCGGTCGTTTTCAAAATGCAGGTTGTGGCTGTGCACATGGTCGCCGGCCTTGACGTCGGCCGTCGTGCGGCCGATCGCCTGTCCATATTTCACCACGGCGGCGCCGAGCGGAATATCGGCGATCGCCACCTTGTGGCCGGGATCGATTTTTTCACGGGTTTCAATGCCGGCAACCGTCGAACCCGGCGCGATGGCCGCCGTTGCGACCGCGACATTGTCACCGGCCGACAGGATGATCCAAGGCAGTTTGTCCAAGTCTCTTCTCCCCAGAGCATGATGCCGAAAAGCGTGAGTGGTTTTCGGACGACATCATGCTCCAACTATCGAATTTAGGAAACGCTCGCTGCATCGGCGAATGCGCATTGATTTTGTTTTTTATCTACAATAAACATTTTCAAGTCAACGGGAATATTGATCCTGTGGACGAGGGAGGCAATGAGCCGCAGGCGACCGGAAATAAGCTAAAAGGTCGTTTGAACAAGCCCCGGTCGGGCGCCGTCCTGCTTTCAAGCGAGGGCGGCAGCTGACACGAAGGCGGAAAGCGGGGGTCTGGTGGCACGGCAGAATACGGTCTTCAAGGAAGCCTACAACAGGTATGCCGTGGCCCTGCGCACGGATACGGCACTGCCCTCGGAACCCGAGATCGCCGCCCAGCTCGGCGTCAGCCGCTCGACGGCGCGCGCCATCCTCACCCGTCTCAGCGAAGAAGGCATCATCCGCTGGAACAAGCGCCAGAAGACCGTGCTGCGCCAACCCACAGACCGCGATCTCTTTCCCTCTGAGGAAACCGACTCCCTGCATGATATCATCGAGCGCAGCTTCATGCAGCGCATCCTCGCCGATGATGCAGCCCCCGGCATGCAGATCAACGAGCTGGAGCTTGCCCGCGAGATCGGCACCGGCACAACAAGCGTGCGCGAATTCCTGATCCGCTTCTCCCGCTTCGGCCTGATCGAGAAACGGCCGAACAGCCACTGGACGCTCAAGGGTTTTACCCGCGAATTCGCCCTCGAACTTGCCGATGTGCGCGAGATGTTCGAGCTGCATTCCGCCGCCGAATTCGGCCGGCTTGCCAGGGATAGCCAGTCCTGGGCCGATCTCGCCGCCATCCGCGACGACCATCACGCCATGCTTGCCGACATCAACCAGCGCTACAGGGATTTCTCCGTTCTCGACGAGCGCTTCCACCTGTTGATCCACCGCGCCTCGAAGAACCGCTTCATCGCCGATTTCTACGACGCCATCGCCATCGTCTTCCATTATCACTACCAATGGAACAAGACCGCTGCCCGCGAGCGCAACGAGCGCGCCATCCACGAACATCTGGATTATATCGCAGCCCTCGAATCCGGCGACCAGGCGGCGATCGAAACCGCCTGCCGCATCCACCTGCGCTCCGCCCGCCAGACCCTGCTGCAATCCCTGCCGCAGATGGCGACGGAGAGCAGCTGAGCGTAAGCGAAAATCGACAAAGGTCGTGCCGTGCAGCCCCCTCATCCGACCCTTCGGGCCACCTTCTCCCCGAGGGGAGAAGAGGGAGAATGACGCTTCGCCATCGATCCCAATGGATGGAGTGCCTTTGAACGGGCGGCTTCATTTGGGCAGTGTCGGCGCGCCTCGCTCCCCTCTTCTCCCCAGCGGGGAGAAGGTGGCCGAAGGGTCGGATGAGCGACTATCTGGGCTGTCAAGTTGCATGTTCGAATTCTCTTCGCGCATCTCGTGCTTTTGCATTGAGAATGACCAGGAGTTTTCGGGCGAGCGCGATGCGGATGACCATTT
>NZ_JABDWE010000029.1:0-48998 GCF_019685125.1 Rhizobium sp. NZLR10
GAACACAAACCAGCAATCGCCAATCCGCTTGAGTTTCTTTAGAACGAAAGACTTCGTCGCCAGCAGCGCCGCCGCCCTCGTTCAGTGAGTGGGCTTATAGAACTAACCCTCCCAAACAGTCAACAGCGCTTTTCGAAAAAACTGATTTTTCTTTCAAACAATTGTTTTTTCAGACGAAATTTCAGACCGCATGGAAATGCGGTCGTTTCCCGGATTCCGACCGACCTGACGCGACCAGGAAAATGAACCTCTTTCGACTTTTTGGGGGAGGAATGCTTTTTCCACTCCACCGCGCCCCGACATCATCACAATCTGCTGGTCTTAAGAGACACACGATTCACACAGGCAAATGCAGGCAGACTGCCTTTCCCGGTGCGATTTGACTTCCATGCCTATAATATGCACATCTTTCGCCCCAGCCAGGATGGCCGAGAAATGCTTCCAGAGACGTCGAATGTAAGGACGCGGACCCGACTGCCATGATGACGGAGAAAATGATGATCCGCTCGTTGGGCAACGAGCCTCCGCTTCTGGCCGACGGCAGGCGTGCGCCCGACCGCCGAGAGGTTTCCTTGCGCTGGCTCTCGGGCACGTTCCTCACCGGCATTACATCCTCCGTTCTGATGGGCGTCGCGCTTTTTGCCGCTCTTGACGGCCGACAGCAACTGGCGATCCCCGCCGAGGCCTATGCAAGTGCTGCCGCGGACGCGCACGAGGATACGACAGTGGTGCGCGGCGGAAGGCTGATCGCGCCCGCCATCGCCGCAAAACCGTCCGACCGTGCCATCATGGAAGTTTCGACCGTTGTCCACGATGGCGAGAAAGAGGTCGTTCGTCGCCAGCCTTTCGCGCATGTGAAGATGACGCTGGCCGCCAACCATGTGGCGACCGAGGACTATCCCGACTTTGATCCCCTGGCGATCTTTTCCGCCGACGAGCCGCAGCCCGCCCCGCAAAGCCGCACTGGTGCGCTTTACGGCTCCGATGTCGAATCCGAAGTCAGCCTGAAGACCATTTCCTTCCCGACCGGCAAGAGCAGCATGAAGATGGCATCCGGCCTGTCGCTCGAAGAGGTCGAAGAAAACGTGCGTTCCAATGGCTCGGTGCTGACTGATGGCAACACGCAGCTTGCAGCCCTTTATTACGTCGATCCACGCCGCTTCTCCAATGAGGATGCCGATGTCGATCTGACCGCCGGCCTGTCGGCTCGCGTGCTCGAACAGAACATGACCGTTTCCGCATCGGAATCGATCACGCCGCAGACCGAGGAGTTCGCCGACGACATCCTGCCCGTCCGCGTCGACACGCCGATCGCCAAGGCGCTGACGGATTCCGGCTATCCGCAGCAATATGCCGATGGCATTGCCGGGTTTATCTCGCAGCAACTGGGTTCCGCCGATCTCGACAAAGGCGACGTGCTGCGGATCGGCATCATTCAGAAGGGCGAGCAGGCAAAGATCATCCGAGCCAGCGTCTATCGCGGCACGCGCCATCTCGTCACCGTGGCCGTCGACGACAAGGGCAGATACGTGCCCGGAAGCGAGCCGCCGATGCTGGATGCCATCGCCACCGCCTTCGATGACAATTCCTTCGCGCCGCCACCCGGTCAGAACCTGCCGCGCGTCTATGACGGCATCTATCGCGCGGCCCTGTCCTACGGCATGACCAAGGATATGACGGCGCTGATCATCAAGCTGCTCGCCAGCAATGTCGATTTCCAGGCGCAGCTGAGGTCGACCGATAGTCTCGAGGCCTTCTTCTCCGTCGCCGACAGCGCCGGCCAGGCGACCGAGGATTCCGAACTGCTCTACGTCAACGCTCGTTTCGGCGATACGCAGACGCGCTTCTACCGCTTCCAGGACCCCGATGACGGCACGCTCGACTATTTCGACGAGAACGGCAAGAGCATCCGCCAGTTCCTGCTGCGCAACCCAGTTCCCAACGGCATCTTCAAATCGGGCTTCGGCATGCGCCGTCACCCGATCCTCGGTTTCGCCCGCATGCACACCGGTGTCGACTGGGCGGCCCCCCGCGGTACCGCAATCATCGCCGCCGGCAACGGCACGGTCGAAAAAGCCGGCTGGGATTCCGGCGGTTACGGCAACCAGACGATCATCCGCCATGCCAACGGCTATGAATCCTCCTACAATCACCAAAGCGCCATCGCCAAGGGCGTTATCCCCGGCGCCAAGATTCGTCAGGGTCAGGTGATCGGATGGGTCGGCACGACGGGCGAGTCCACCGGACCGCACCTGCACTACGAGCTGATCGTCAACGGCACAAAGGTTGATCCCCTGCGCATCCGCCTGCCGGGCGGCAAGTCACTGCAGGGCGAGGCGCTGGCGAAATTCGAGGACGAGCGCAAGCGCATTGATACGCTGCTGAACAACCAGACCTCGGATCAGGTGGCGAGCAAGTAATTTGCAACCTTTTCCTCGTCTCGTCCCCGCAAAATAAAATGGCGGCCGAAGCCGCCATTTCTCATTTATCCAGCAAAGCCGGCCTATGCCGCTTCGCTCACCGTCTGGCCGGTCCTGAACTGCAGCCGGTCGGAACCATTCGTCACCTTCACCGTCGATCCATCCGGCACCTGGCCCGACAGGATCTGCTCGGCCAGCGGATCCTGCACGAATTTCTGGATCACCCGCTTCAACGGCCTTGCGCCGTAGACCGGATCGTAACCCTTATTCGCCAGCCAGTGGCGCGCTTCCTCGTCAAGGTCGATGACGATCTTGCGTTCGGACAGCAGCGCCACCAGCCGCTTCAGCTGGATATCGACGATCGCGCCCATCTCCTCACGCTTCAGCCGGTGGAACAGAATGATCTCATCGATGCGGTTCAGGAATTCCGGCCGGAAATGCCCGCGCACGACCTCCATCACCTCCTCGCGAACCGTATCGCTGTCGTCACCGTCCTTGAGCTGCGTCAGATATTCGGCGCCGAGGTTCGAGGTCATGATGATCATCGTGTTGCGGAAATCGACGGTCCGCCCCTGGCCGTCCGTCAGGCGTCCGTCATCCAGCACCTGCAGCAGGATGTTGAAGACGTCTGGATGCGCCTTTTCGATCTCATCGAACAGCACGACCTGATACGGCCGGCGGCGCACGGCCTCCGTCAGCGCCCCGCCTTCGTCATAACCGACATAGCCCGGAGGCGCACCGATCATCCGGGCAACGGAGTGCTTCTCCATATATTCCGACATGTCCATGCGCACCATCGCCGTTTCGTCGTCGAAGAGGAAGCGGGCGAGCGCCTTGGTGAGCTCCGTTTTACCGACGCCGGTTGGGCCGAGGAAAATGAACGAGCCGATCGGCCGGTTCGGATCCTGCAGACCGGCGCGGGCGCGGCGCACAGCGCGCGACACCGCCTGAACCGCATCGCCCTGGCCGATTACCGATTTCGCCAGTTCATCCTCCATCCGAAGCAGCTTGTCGCGTTCGCCCTCCAGCATCCTGTCGACCGGAATGCCGGTCCAGCGGGAAACGACATGGGCGATATTGTCGGGGATAACAACCTCCTGCACCATCGCGCCGCGTTCGCCATCCTGCCTCTCAGCATCGACCAGCTGCTTTTCCAGATCCGGGATGACACCGTAGGTCAACTCGCCGGCGCGCTGGAATTCACCCTTGCGCTGGGCAATCGCCAGTTCGTTGCGGGCATCGTCGAGCTGCTTCTTGAGATCGGCGGCAAGGCCGAGCTTCTGCTTTTCCGCCTGCCAGCGGGCCGTCAGCGCATCGGCTTCCTCTTCGAGGCCGGTCAGTTCGGTCTCCAGCCGCTTCAGCCGGTCGGCCGAGGCAACGTCGGTTTCCTTCTTCAGTGCCTCGCGCTCGATCTTCAGCTGGATGATGCGGCGGTCGAGTTCGTCGAGTTCTTCCGGCTTGGAATCCACCTGCATGCGCAACCGCGCCGCCGCCTCGTCCATCAGGTCGATCGCCTTGTCGGGCAGGAAACGATCGGTGATATAGCGGTTGGAAAGCGTCGCAGCCGCCACCAGCGCGGCATCGGCGATGCGCACCTTGTGATGCTGCTCGTATTTTTCCTTCAGGCCGCGCAGGATCGAGATCGTGTCTTCGACCGTCGGCTCGTCGACGACAACAGGCTGGAAGCGCCGAGCAAGCGCCGGGTCTTTTTCGACATGTTTGCGATATTCGTCGAGCGTGGTCGCGCCGACGCAATGCAGCTCACCGCGGGCAAGAGCGGGCTTCAGAAGGTTGGACGCGTCCATTGCCCCATCGGCCTTGCCGGCGCCGACCAGCGTGTGCATCTCATCGATGAACAGGATGATCTCGCCGTTCTCAGCTTGCACCTCGTTGAGCACGGCCTTCAGCCGCTCCTCGAATTCGCCGCGGTATTTTGCACCGGCAATCAGCGCGCCCATATCGAGCGCCATCAGCTTCTTGTCCTTCAGCGATTCCGGCACGTCACCGTTGACGATGCGCAACGCCAGACCCTCGACGATCGCGGTCTTGCCGACACCGGGTTCGCCGATCAGCACAGGATTGTTCTTTGTGCGGCGCGAAAGCACCTGAATGGTGCGGCGGATTTCGTCGTCGCGGCCGATCACCGGGTCGAGCTTGCCGTCGCGGGCTTCGGCGGTGAGATCACGTGCGAACTTCTTCAGCGAATCGAAACCCTGCTCCGCATTGGAAGAATCCGCCGTCCGGCCCTTGCGGATGTCGTTGATGACCTGGTTCAGGCCCTGGGCCGTCACGCCTGCGTTTTTCAGTGTCGAAAACGTCGAGGCCGAGGATTCGATCGCCAGCGCCTGCAGCAGGCGCTCGACGGTGACGAAGCTGTCGCCGGCCTTCTTCGCCGCCTCTTCGGCGGTCGAGAGCACCTTGGCGAGCGGCTGCGCCAGATAGATATTGCCGTTACCGCCGGAAATTTTCGGCAGTTTGGCCAGCGCTGCGTCATTGGCGAGGCGTGCAGCCTTGGCATCGCCGCCGGCGCGCTCGATTAGCGACGCCGCCATGCCCTGATCGTCGTCGAGCAGCACTTTCAGCACATGTTCGGGCGTGAATTGCTGGTGACCCTGCGCCAGCGCATAGGTCTGCGCCGACTGAATGAAGCCGCGCACCCGCTCGGAGTATTTCTCGATATTCATATTCTACCTCCATGGATCGCCCTGCCCTGACGAGGCGCAGACCGATGATTGAGATCGACCCCCTGAAAAGGCAGGCCGCGCTTGGCCCATCTCAGATTTGGGCGAAGCAGTCGAGGAGAATATGGTACCCTGTTCTGCGAGTTTAAAGAGCCGACAAAACGAAAATCCCCGGCGCGAAGCCGGGGATTTTCGTCGCAATTCTAACAGATGGCATGAACCTCATACTCCCCCTGAAGGAGAAGCGAAATCCTCATTCCGATGCGGCGTCAGCCAGTACCGGCGCCTCGCCAGAGGAACCCTCGCCCTCAGCGGCTGCTTCGCCTTCAGCGCCGCGACGCGGGCGACGGGGACGGCTGCCGGTGCTGCGACGGCGGGGCTGGCGCGGCTGACCGCCGGAGCCTTCCTCATCCATGGCGACCTCGGCCGGAATGCCTTCGATCTCCGGCTGCGGGCCGGTTCCGTCGATCACCTCGGGCTGGGGTGCCGGTGCAGCCGCCGGGGCAGGCGCCGGTTGCGGCTGTGCCTGCGGCCGGTGCTGCTGCCTGCTCTGCGGCGGCTGGACGATAACGACATCGTCGCCGTCATTGTCGTTGTTATCCATATCGTCGCCGTCGCGATCCGCACCGTCCCGATCAGAACCATCGCGATCATATTCGCCGCGATCGTCGCGCTGGAAGCGTTCCTGCATCTGCGCCTGGGCGCTGGCGATGATACGATAGTAATGTTCGGCGTGCTGGAGATAGTTCTCGGCAATCACGCGGTCGCCGGAGCTTTGGGCGTCGCGGCCGAGCTGTGCGTATTTTTCGGCGATATGCTGAGCAGTACCGCGAATCTTCACATCGGGGCCGGAACTGTCATAGGTCCGGGTCAGCGGATTGCCGCCCTTGCGGTTGAAATTGTTGTTATTGTTATTGTTATTGTTACTTCCGCCGCCGCCACCGCCGTTATTGTTGTTACCACGCCCTCGACCGCGCTTGTTCTGCTGTCCTGGCCTCATAGATCGTTCACCTGAATTCTCTGTTTATGATGGATACATGGCACCAACCGCCATGACCGAAAAGCGGGTCAGGACCTTTGTGCCGCGAGCATACTGCGCCTTTGCGCCGACCTGCCGCTTGGTTTTCAAGTCAGATTGACTGATTCACGCATTGGGTCGTGTTCAACCGTTGAAACTCTCGTTTAAAAGAGCGGACCCCCGAGGCAAACCAAGTACCGAACGAATCTCGTTCATTCCTATCTGCCCAACACGTGACCGCAACCTATATTGCTTCCCGTGGAAATCCAAGCCTTTTCTTCGCAATAACAATAATGTCCTGTTCAATGCAGCAATTATCGCCAGTCACGCGAGCGCGAACACGAGCACTCTATCATTCTGACCATAATCTTTTACGGATTTGAGGCATTTGAAGCCTTTCGCTTCAAAAATCGCCGTCACATCGTTTCGCTGATCGTAGCCGATTTCGAGTCCGACGACCGCATCGGGCCTCATGAACCTTGCGGCATCTTTGGCGATCGCGCGGTAGGCGTCAAGCCCATCCGGGCCGCCATCCAGTGCCGCAACCGGATCAAATTTCGTCACTTCGGGAGCAAGATCGTGAATGACATTGGAAGCAATATAGGGCGGATTTGAGACGATCGCATGAAACCAACCCTGGATGCTCTCGAACCATCTCGACTGTACGGCTTGGAAACGATCCTGTAATCCGTTCCTTTCTGCATTGGATGTTGCCGTCCGAAGTGCATCCGCCGAAATATCGCTGCCGATACCTGACGCTTCGGGACATTCGCGCAAAAGCGCAAGGCATATCGCCCCCGTCCCGGTTCCCATATCAAGGATATGGAGATGGTCTTGCGCCTCTGCAAGGTCATTCAGATAGGCAAGCACCGTATCGACCAGGATTTCCGTATCCGGTCGCGGTTCCAGCGTTTCCACTGAGAGCCGAAGCGGCAGGCCATAGAACTCCCGCTCGCCGAGAATGCGATGCACCGGCTCATGACCGAGCCGCCGTTGCACCGCCTTGAAAATCACCTCGGCCTGCTCAGAAGAAAGCCGCTCGGACGATCGCGTCAAAAGCTCGGTCGGCGATAGTTTCAGAAGGCCCGCGACAAGCAACCGCGCATCGGTCGCCGGGTCGGCGACACCTGCTTCGATGAAGCGGCGGCGCGCTTCGGCAAGCGTATCGGCGACCGTCGAGCTCATTGTTGCTCGCCGAGTTGTGCCAGCTGGCTTGCCTGGTAATCGGCCATCAGCGCATCCACCACCTCCTCGATCTCACCTTCCATCATCCGGTCGAGCTTGTAGAGCGTCAGATTAATACGGTGGTCGGTAATGCGACCCTGCGGGAAATTATAGGTTCGGATGCGTTCCGAGCGGTCGCCGGAGCCGACCTGGCTCTTGCGGTCGGCCGAGCGCTCGCTGTCGGCCCTCTGCCGCTCGGCATCGTAGAGCCTGGAGCGCAGCACCTGCATCGCCTTGGCGCGATTCTGGTGCTGCGATTTTTCCGAGCTGGTGACGACGATACCGCTCGGCAGATGGGTGATACGCACCGCGGAGTCCGTCGTATTGACGTGCTGGCCACCCGCACCCGAAGAGCGCATCGTGTCGATGCGGATATCCTCCTGGCGGATCTCGATGTCGATCTCCTCGGCCTCCGGCAGCACGGCCACCGTTGCGGCCGACGTATGGATGCGCCCGCCCGCCTCGGTCTCCGGCACACGCTGCACACGATGCACGCCGGATTCGAATTTCAGCTTGGCGAACACGCCCCGGCCGGTGATCGTCGCGATGATTTCCTTGTAGCCGCCGGCTTCGCCCTCGCTCGCCGAGAGCATCTCAACCTTCCAGCCTTTCTCCGCCGCAAAACGCTCGTACATGCGAAAGAGATCGCCGGCAAAAAGGGCCGCTTCAGAGCCGCCTGTGCCGGCGCGGATTTCGAGGATGGCGCTCTTCTCGTCAGCCGCATCCTTCGGCAGCAGCAGGATCTGCATCTCCTGCTCAAGCGCCTCGATCTGCTCTTTCACCTCGGGCAGCTCCAGCTCCGCAAGGTCGCGCATTTCGCGGTCGACCGACTTGTCTTCGAGCAGCGTTTCGAGATCGGCAAGCTCGGCTATCGCCTTCTCATAGGCGCGGATCTTCGTCACGACGGGCTGCAGCTCGGAATATTCGGATGCGAGCTTCACATAGACATCGGCAGCCGGGCCTGCCGACATGCGCGCTTCGATCTCTCCGAAACGGCGTTCCAGCTCGCGCATCTTTTCAACGGGAAGCTTCGCCACCCTTCACTCCGATTCTTCTTAGTCTCTGTCTAAAGGGGAATATTGTGGCTTTCGGCGAAGCGGGCAAGCACCTCGCGCATCGGCATCATGGCGTGGATATCGTCCAGCACCTCGTCCATCGCCTTGGTCAGCGCCCCGACATCGAGCCCGAGCAGCATTGCCTTCACCGGCCCGATCGAGGCCGGCGACATCGAGATCGAACGGAAGCCGATGCCGAGCAGCGCCATCGCCGAGATCGGTTTGCTGGCAAGCTCGCCGCAGAGCGTTACCGGCGTCTTGTTCCGGTCCGCGCCGCGCACGATATCGCGCAGAATGCGCAAAAACGGTTTGCCGAGCGGATCGAAGCGGTCCGAGACCCGCGCATTGCCACGATCGACCGCCATCGAAAACTGGAAGAGGTCGTTCGAACCGACCGAGACGAAATCGACCGCCTCCATCAGTTCATCGAGCTGCCAAAGCAGTGCAGGCACCTCCAGCATCGCGCCGAATTGCAGCTTGCGCGGCAGCCCGTGACCGAAGCGCGAGAGATGCTGCACTTCCTTCTGCAACAGCTCGCGCACGATCTTCAGCTCGGAAACCTCGGTCACCATCGGCACCATCAACTTCAGCTCGGTGTCTGCCGATGCCTTCAACAGAGCGCGCAGCTGGGTGCGCAACAGTCCCGGCCGGTCGAGCGACAGCCGGATGGCGCGCCAGCCGAGTGCGGGATTTTCTTCCTCATGGCCGCGGAAATACGGCACGACCTTGTCGCCGCCGATATCAAGCGTACGGAAGGTGACGGCGCGGCCCGCCGCCTGTTTTATCACATTGCGATAGAACTGTTCCTGCTCGTCCGCCTTCGGCATGGTGGAGGCGATCATGAACTGCAGTTCGGTGCGGAAGAGGCCGATGCCCTCGGCACCCGATTCCGAAAGCTGCGGCAGGTCGACCAGCAGCCCCGCATTCATCATCAACCCAATCCGCTGCCCATCCTTGGTCACCGGTTCGACGGCGCGCAGCGCCCGGAACTGTTCCTGCCGCCTGGCGCGGAAGCGAACCTTTTCCTCGTAGGAACGCCGGTGATCGGCCATCGGTCGCAGATGTACATGTCCCTCGTCGGCGTCGATGATCACGGCATCGCCGTTCTCGGCGAGCGCCACCACACCGGCTGCCTGGCCGATGACCGGAATACCCATGGCGCGCGCAACGATCACCACGTGGCTCGTCACCGCGCCTTCTTCCAGCACCAGCCCGCGCACATTGGCACGCGGATAATCGAGCAGCTCGGCCGCCCCCATGGCACGCGCCAGGACGACCGCATCGTTGGGGAAACCTTCGGCAGTCGTCCGCCCGGTATACCCCGTCAATTGCCTGAGCAGCCGGTTCGCCAGATCCTCGAAATCATGCATGCGTTCGCGCAGATAGGGGTCGGTCAACCGCATCATCCGGGCTTTCGTGTCGCTCTGCACCTTCTCGACCGCCGCTTCCGCCGTCAGGCCGTTGCGGATCGCCTCCTCGAGCTTGCGCACCCAGCCCTGGTCATGCGCGAACATGCGATAGGTCTCGAGCACCTCTCGATGTTCGCCCTCCATCGAGACATCGCGACGCGACAGCATGTCGTCGATCGAGATCCTGAGCGAGCCCATGGCTTCGGCCAGCCGCCGGATTTCCTTCTCGGCATCCTCGTTCAACAAATTGGTGACGACAATGCGCGGCTCGTGCAGCACGACGTAACCGAGGCCGATGCCGTCATTATACGTGTCGCCGTCGACGGTCACCGAACGCGTCAGGTCAAGTTCGAGGCCCGGCTTAGTGATCTTCTTCAGCTCGCCGGTGGCGATCATCTCGGCCAGCACCATCGCCGTCGTCTCGAGCGCTTCCAGCTCTTCCTCGCGATAGTTGCGGCTCGCCTTGTTCTGCACGACGAGAACGCCAAGCGAGCGCCCGGTCCTGAGGATCGGCACGCCGAGGAAGGAATGGTAGATCTCTTCGCCCGTTTCCGGCAGGTAGCGGAATGCAGGGTGCGACTGCGCATCGGAAAGGTTCAGCGGCTGGGCCGAGGCGGCGATCGTGCCGACCAGGCCTTGCCCCATTTTCAGTTGCGCCAGGTGCACGGCCTCACGGTTGAGGCCTTCGGTCGCATAGAGTTCGAGCACGCCGTCGGCCCGCAGCACGTAAACGGAGCACACCTCCGCCACCATGTTGCCGGCGATCTGGCGGACGATCCGGTCAAGACGATCCTGCGGCTCCAGCGGCTCCGCCATCAACTCGCGCAGCCGCCTGAGCAGCACGCGCGGACCGCCGGAAAGGTCTCTCATGGCGTCTCAAGCTCCCGAAACAACGCACTCAGTCCCGGCGGGCCGGCCTTCGTCTCCTCAACCTGAAGGGGCAGGCCGCCCACTGGGAATCAATTCTTATCCAGACCGTAGCAGGAATGCAAAGTCCTGACAGCGAGTTCTGCATAGGGACCGTCGATCAGAATGGAAATCTTGATCTCGGAGGTCGTGATCGCCTTGATGTTGATGCCTTTTTCGGCAAGTGCACGAAATGCGGTAGCCGCAACGCCGGCGTGGCTGCGCATGCCGATGCCGATGACCGACACTTTCACCAGCCCCGATTCGTTCTGCACGACATCGTAGCCGATCTTCTCCTTATGGTCGCCGAGCACCTTGATTGCCTTCTCGACGTCACCTGACGGTACGGTGAAGGTCATGTCGGTCTTCGACCCATCCTCGGAGATATTCTGGACGATCATGTCGACATTGATATGGGATTCCGCGAGCGGCCCGAAGATCGCCGCGGAAACGCCCGGCCTGTCGGCTAGACGGCGAAGCGAGATCTGAGCCTCATCCTTGGCATAGGCGATGCCGGTGACTACTTCCTGTTCCACGATTTCATCCTCGTCACAAATCAGCGTTCCGGGCGGGTTTAGCAGATCGCCCATGCCCGGAGCATCGGGATCTTCGAATGACGAGCGCACGAAGGTGCGCACCTTGTGCACCATGGCAAGCTCGACCGAGCGCACCTGCAGCACCTTGGCGCCGAGCGAAGCCATCTCGAGCATTTCCTCGAAGGCGATCTTCTTCAGCCTGCGCGCCTTCGGCACGATGCGCGGGTCGGTCGTGTAAACGCCGTCGACATCAGTATAGATATCACAGCGATCCGCCTTGACAGCTGCCGCGATGGCGACGGCCGACGTATCCGATCCACCGCGCCCGAGCGTCGCGAGGCGGTTGTCTGGTCCCAGTCCCTGGAAGCCGGCAATGACGGCAACCTGCCCCTCGCCCATCCGTTTGACGATGTCGGAACCGTCGATTTCCATGATGCGCGCCGCGCCATGCGCATTGTCGGTGCGGATCGGGATTTGCCATCCCTGCCAGGAGCGCGCATTGATATCCATCGCCTGCAATGCGATCGCCAGCAACCCGGAGGTCACCTGCTCGCCGGAGGCGACTACCGCATCATATTCCCGCGCATCGTAAAACGGAGAGTTCGCGCCAATCACCTTCGGCATGCCCTGGACCCAGCCGACCAGTTCATTGGTCTTGCCGGACATGGCCGACACCACAACCGCCACCTCGTGGCCGGCATCGACTTCGCGTTTTACATGGCGGGCGACGTTCCTGATGCGGTCCAGGTCAGCGACGGACGTGCCGCCGAATTTCATTACGATGCGTGCCATATGCCTCTACCACGACTGGCGCCGGGAAAGCGGAAAACCGGATCCGGCATCACGAAAGCTCTGGGGCAGACCTCTTGGCCAGAGAGCCGGGCTCCCGACTTCCGGAACCGCTCAAAAAGCCTAGGTCCCCAAGGCCCCAAGTTGCGGCGTCTCTTAGCGAGTTTGGCGGGGGGAGGCAAGCGCGCGCGATAAAAGCAATTACCCAACTTTGCGTCAAAAGCTGTCCCTGACTACCCGTCACGTTGCCCGCGGAGATCCCGGCACGTAGGATTAAGAAAACAGATCGCAGGACTCTCATTTCACCTTGTCGGAAAAACGCTCGATCATATCGTCCACACGCGACAGGAAGAGCTTGAGCAATGGCGAGCTGTTTGCCTTGTGATACCCCACCATCAGATCGATTGTCGGCGCCTTGCCGATGAGCGGGCGGCTGATGACCGACCGGGATAGGAAGTTCTCGGCATAGGCGGGAAGCAGCGCGACGCCGCGGGTGGACGCGACAAGCGACACGCCCATGGCGAAATTGTCGATCAGGTGCTTCGGCGCGATCTTGAGACCGAGCCGATCGAAATAGTCGTTGATGACGCCGCGGAGTATATGCGGCGTATCGGACATCCCGATGAAAGTCTCGCTGGCAAGATCCATGGGATCGATCGCCTTGCATGCGGCAAGGCGATGGTCGCTTGGCAGGATCACCACCAGCGGTTCTCTTGCGATGACGACATATTCGATATCCGGCTTCGGCTCGCGGCGCAGAAAGGCGATGTCGAGTTTTCCGCGCTGGAGTTCATCGGCAAGCTGCGGCGAATACTGGCTCGAGACCCTGATCTCGATGTTGGGCAGCTCGTCCCGAAGAATTCTCGTGGCATGAGGGAGCCAATCCACCTCCTGTCCCGTCAGAAAGCCGATGGAGAACACCGGTTTGCTAGGCTCTGCAGCGCGCCGCGCCGCCTCCACCGCAGCTTCCGCCTGAGCAATCGCCTGACGTGCATGCTCCAGAAAGGCAAGCCCGGCTGCCGTCGCCTCCACACCCCGCGCGCTGCGCGTCAGCAGCGGAACGCCGACCTCGTATTCGAGATCCCTGATCTGACGGCTGAGCGAAGGCTGTGCCGTGTGCAGCCGTTGTTCAGCGGCAAGCGTCAGGCTGCCTTCTTCGACGACGGCGACAAAATAGCGAAGATGCCGGAGTTCCATCTTAACCTCCATGCCTGGAAGGCATGGCTACCAACTTACAAAGTCTTTTTCATCGGCGCAAGAAGCGCCTAGATCTTTGCTCAACGGAAACGATCACGGAAACGAAATCAGACGACAAAATCTGCGCCTGTTTTGATCCGTCTTTCGGAAAAACAATGAATTTCAAAGGATTAATATCATGTCTACCCCCGTCGTTCTTATCACAGGCGCGCTGACCGGCATCGGTCGGGCCGCTGCAGTAGCACTGGTCAAGGAAGGTAACCGAGTTGTCGTTTCCGGCCGCAATGAGGAAGCAGGCCATGCCTTGGAAACCGAGCTTCGCTCGCTAGGCGCTGAAGCCGAGTTCATCCGCGCGGATGTTCGCGACGATGACGATGTCCGCAAGCTGGTGGATCAGACGATCGAACGCTTCGGTCGGTTGGATGCAGCGGTCAACAACGCCGGCACCGAAGGCAAGCCGGGTGCCGTGACCGAACAAACCGCTGAGAGCTATGGAGCGACCTTCGATACCAACGTGCTCGGTACGCTGCTTTCGATGAAGCACGAGTTGCGCGTCATGCAGGCGCAGGGCCGCGGCAGTATCATTAATATCTCGTCGACCTATGGTCATGAAGGAGCCGCCGGCGCGTCCGTTTACGTCGGCAGCAAGCATGCGGTCGAAGGCATGACCAAGTCGGCGGCGCTCGAAGTCGCCGCGACCGGCGTTCGTGTCAATGCCGTGGCACCTGGCCCGACCGAGACGGGCATGCTGAACCGCTTCACCGGCACACCGGAGAACAAGACTGCACTGCTTTCTGGCGTGCCGCTTGGCCGTATCGGCCAGCCGGAAGAGATGGCCCATGCCATCGCCTTCCTTGCTTCCGACAAGGCTTCGTTCATCACCGGCCAGATCGTCACGGTCGATGGCGGCAAGACTGCTGGTTAATCCCGAACTCAAGGGCGGCCCCTGGCCGCCCGCATCCTCCAAACTCCAGCAAGGGATGAATACGATGTTTACCCACCAGACCGCCCCGACCGAATTCGTCGACGCCAACGGTATCCGGTTCGCCTATCGCGTTTTGGCAATCAAGGCGGCATTCCGCTCGTCTTCAATATGCACTTCACCGGTACGATGGATCATTGGGATCCACTGGTAACCGATGGTTTGGCAAGAAATCGCGAGGTGATCCTGTTCAACAATGCCGGCATATCAAGCACCTCTGGCGAAGTGCCAACTTCAATCGAAGAAATGGCCATCAACGCCGCAGTCTTCATCAAGGCGCTTGGGCTGACTGAGGTCGACGTTCTCGGCTTCTCGCTCGGCGGACTTGTCGCCCAGGAACTGGCGATCGCAGAACCGTTGCTCGTGCGCCGGCTGATCCTCGTCGGTACCGGTCCGCGCAGCGGTGAAGGCATGACAACATTGACGCCCGAGGCCCAACAGATCTTCGGCGCAAGTTATGCGGATCCGGATAATCTCTGGCTTGGCGTCTTTTTCACACCTTCCGAGAAAAGTCAGACAGCCGGCCGCGAATATCTGAAGCGCTTCCGTCTACGCAGCGAGGGTCGTGATCCGGACGTCAGCGACAAGGTAGCATCGGCCCAGATCGCAGCACTTGGCAAGTGGGGCGCTCCTCGCGAGAATCCCTTCGACTATCTCAAAGCGATCCATCAGCCGACGCTGGTCGTGAATGGAGGACACGACGTGATCATCTATACCGTCAACTCCTTCATCCTGCCGCAACACATCCCGAACGCGCAGCTCATCATCACCCCGATGCGAACCACGGCTCGCAGTATCAGTATCCCGAGCTCTTCGTCGCGCACGCATCTCATTTCCTCGATGCACTGAAGTAACCGACCCAAACCGGCGCAATCCAGCACTCCGACAAGCCCAGCCGACATCCGGCACGCGACTACCGGCCGATGGACCATGCGCGGATCATCCTGAATTCTAACTCGAAAGGAGACCTTCGTGCCCAATCTTTCAGGTAAAACCGCCCTCGTCACTGGTGCCTCGCGCGGCATCGGCCGCGCCAGCGCGCGGGCGCTGGCCAAGGCAGGCGCACAGGTGCTCGTCCACTACGCTAGCAGCCCGGCAGAAGCCGACGCTGTTGTCGCCGAGATCCGCGCAACCGGCGGCCGCGCCGAAAAAATTGGTGCCGACCTTTCGGCAGTAGACGGACCGCACAAGCTCGCCAGGCAGACCCGCGACATTATCGGCGGGCGACTTGACATTCTGGTGGCAAACGCAGGCGTCTCGAAAGCCGCGACAATCGAGGACATGACGGTCGAAGACTTCGACGGTCTCTACGCCGTCAATGTCCGGGCGCCTTTCTTCCTCGTGCAGCAGCTGCGGCCGGTGATGTGCACCGACAGCAGTGTCATCTTCGTCTCCTCGCTCGCGGCGCATGCCTCGGTCGGCACGCTTTCGGCCTATGCCGCGACGAAGGGCGCAATCGATACACTGGTCAAGCATTTTGCCTCGGCGCTCGGCCCGCATGGCATCCGAGTCAATGCCGTTGCCCCCGGCGTCGTCGAGACCGACATGTCGAACTTCACCAAGACGGATGCCGGCCGGGATTTCACGCTCGGCATGCAGGCGCTGAAGCGCATCGCCCAACCGGACGATATTGCCGGCGCCATCGTCTTCCTCGCTTCCGACGATGCCCGGTGGATCACCGGCGACACACTCCGCGTCGACGGCGGATCGAAACTGTAAACGCTCATCCATCTCAATCCTTCAAGGACAGGACAATGAAACTCTATCAATCCAAGGGTTCGCCCAATTCTCGCCGCGTGCGGATACTGATCGCCGAAAAGGGCCTCGACGTCGAACTGGTCGCTATCGACCTGGGCGCCAAGGAGCAATTCTCCGATAGCTACCGGGCGGTCAACCCGCGCGTGGTGGTGCCGACCCTCGTGCTCGATGACGGCACGGCGATCGGCGAGGTTCCAGCCATCCAGCGTTATCTCGACGAGGCATATCCTGATGTGCCGCTGCTCGGTACGACGCCGAAGGAAAAAGCGATCATTGCCATGTGGGATCGGCGGGTAGAGGCGGAAGGCTTCGCCTCCACAATGGAAGCGATCCGCAACACCGTGCCAGGACTGAAGGACCGCGCCATTGCTGGCCCGCATGATTACGAACAGATCCCTGCCCTCATCGACCGTAGCAGGAAACGTCTCGCCAATTTCTACGGCGATCTCGAAATGCGCCTAAAAGACGTCCCCTTTGTTGCCGGCAATGCCTTCTCGGTGGCCGATATCACGGCACTGGTGACCGTGGATTTCGCTACAAACGCAATCTCCGCGCCAATCCCTGCTGAGACGACGGCATTGAAGGCCTGGTACGACAAGATCGCCAACCGGCCAGCGGCAACTGCCTGATGCCCGTAAGCGACGGTAGCAAGCATTGCGACCGCCGCATACGCTTCTCCTGCCCCTGCAACTCGGATCTCCTCTGGGAACAGGCCGCACCGCTCGCTCGGCATAACCTCTTGGGGTTATGTTCGATCCGTCCGCCTTCCTTCGTCATTTGTTCACAAAAACAATATGCATGTCTCGACGCTTACCGATGGCCGCTTCAAGGGTCTCGACATGACCTGTCCCTTCAATATGCTGCCGCAGCTTCCGGCCCTCTCGCTGCCCGTCGGGTTGCAGATTGTCGGCCGCCGTTTCGGCGACGAACATGTACTTTCCCATGGTGCTGCACTGGAGGCACGCCTAATCGCAACCGGCATCACCCAACGCGTCTGCCGCCACCCTGAACCGTGCCCCTTGACTTATGCCCGCGATCGTCCGACTTCACTTGGGACGAACGATGGAGAGGACGATGACGGAAACCGCCAGAAGGACGATCGACCAGACCGAGGTGGACCGCTTCTCGGCAATGGCGGCGGAATGGTGGAGCCCGACCGGCAAGTTCAAGCCGCTGCACAAATTCAACCCCGTCCGCCTTACCTATATAAGAGACAAGGCCTGCGAGAATTTCGGCCGTGAACCGAAAAGCGCCCGCCCGCTCGACGGCCTGCGCGTACTCGATATCGGCTGCGGCGGCGGTCTGTTGTCTGAACCGGTCGCCCGCATGGGCGCCTCAGTCACCGGCGCCGATCCGTCCGAGAAGAATATCGGCATCGCCTCGACCCATGCCAGGGCTTCCGGCGTTTCGGTCGATTATCGCGCCGTCACCGCCGAGGAGCTGGCAGACGCCGGCGAAACTTTCGACATCGTTTTAAACATGGAAGTGGTCGAACACGTCGCCGACGTCGAGTTCTTCATGACCACCTGCGCGAAAATGGTCCGCCCCGGCGGCCTGATCTTCGTTGCCACCATCAACCGTACGATGAAGGCGGCAGCGCTTGCCATTTTCGCCGCCGAGAACATTCTACGCTGGCTGCCGCGGGGCACCCACCAATACGAGAAACTGGTACGCCCGGAAGAGCTGGAAAAGCCGCTGGCGGCAAGCGGCCTCGAGATCACCGACCGCACCGGCGTCTTCTTCAATCCGCTGTCGAATCAGTGGAGCCTGTCCAGGGATATGGACGTGAATTATATGCTGCTGGCGAAGCGACCCGCATAGCTCCGCCGATAATAAGCGCTACACTTTCAGCGTTTGAACGCAGGCAAGCAGATCCTTTTGAGTTTCTGCATTACGAGCGGCAAGTTCCCTGACCCGGTCGCGATCGATTGTCGTCTCCGTTCCGCCAGGCCCGTAAGCCTGCTTGAACGTAAAGGCGCGAGGGCTTTGCCCGTGATCGGCAAGATATTCGAGGTGTTCGACACCCTCCTGCCAATCGGGCCGGTGATGCCCCGACACCCACCACAGAACCAGCGGCGGCCATGTCTGTGTCACATTCCAGTTACGCGCGTGTTTCAGCGCCTCGGCAAGCACGCCGTTATAGGTAAAGGCCATCAGGCACTCGATGTCGGCCCAGAGCGAAGGGAGGAGGGCGCGGACGGAAAACCGCTGCCTTCGATATAACGGGGAAAGACTTGAACGCCCCAGCTTCTGGCTCCGGGATAACCGGGATAACCGGAGCGTCCGATAGAGCCGTAGGCACGGCCGGCGGCTTCGAAATTCAAGGGCTCGCGGAGAACGAAGCCTTCGACCGTTTCGCTTTCGGCAGGCGCGATGTGCAGGCCGAAATTGTAGAGGGCAAGACGCGCGGACTGCATTTCAGTTCACATCTTCAGGCAAAACCGGAATGGCGGCGATCTCGATGCCCTCTTCGAGAAGCGCCTGCGCTTCGTCGACCGTCGCCTGGCCGATGATGCCGCGGGCATCCGCCTCGCCATAATGGATCTTGCGGGCTTCCTCGGGAAACTGCGTACCGACGTCCTCGGAATTGGCCTTGACCGCGGCGACCGCCTCTTTGAGCTTTTGCAGCGCCTCCTGACGCAGGGCATCCATCGCCAGCGTCTGCCTCTCGTCCTTCTTCCGCGCCGTCGACACCGAGGGCGCCATCAGGAGCTTGGAGACGGCGGCGGAATGACAGACCGGACAGGTCAGGAAACCGGTCGCGACCTGACGATCGAAATCGGCACTTTCCGAAAACCAGCCTTCGAATTCATGGGCATTGTCGCAAGTGAGGGAATAGCGGATCAAGCGGCGACGCCTCCGGCGACTGCTCCCGCAATCTTCTCGACCGAGAACTCCCGGCCGTTCCTCAGGTTCGGGATCTTGTCATGCGCAGCCTTGACCGCGCCGGGATCGATATCGGCGATGATGACCGCCTCCCCTGTGGCGCCGGCCGACGCCAGCACCGTGCCCCAGGGATCGACGATCATCGAATGGCCGAAGGTCTCGCGCCCGTCCTCGTGTCGGCCGGCCTGCGCGGCGGCGATGACAAAGACACCGTTCTCGATCGCGCGTGCCCTGAGCAGTATCTCCCAATGCGCTTCGCCGGTCTGCTTGGTAAAGGCGGCGGGAACTGTCATCACCTCGGCGCCGGCAACCGCCTGGGCGCGGAAGAGTGCTGGAAAGCGCACATCGTAGCAGATCGCAAAGCCCACTTCGGCAAAGGGCAGCGACAGGACGCGCGCCTCCGAGCCAGCCGTATAGGCGGCACTTTCCCGCCAGCTCTCGCCATTGTCGAGGTCGACGTCGAACATGTGGATCTTGTCGTAGCGATTGAGGATCCTGCCGTCGGGGCCAAACAGGAAACCGCGATTGGCGATCTTGCCGTCGGCTAGCGCAATCGCCGTCGAGCCGACATGCATGTGGATGCCGAGTTCCCGGGCGAGCTCGGAGCCGGTTTTGACGATGACGTCATGCGTCTCGTCTGCGAGCACCGCACGCGCCGCCGCGCGGTCGCGCTGCAGCATGCCGGTCATCTCAGGCGTCTGCACATAGGTCGCGCCTTGGGCGGCGGCCTCGCGCACCAGCCGTGCCATGGTGGCGGCATTCTTCACCGGATCAACCCCGGAGCACATCTGGACGGCGGCAGCCTTGAAACCCATCGGTTCTTCCTCAAGCCGCCAGCATCGTATCGAGCTTGCCGGCCCGATCGAGCGCAAACAGATCGTCGCAACCGCCGACATGATCGGCGCCGATGAATATCTGCGGGAAGGTGGTACGCCCGTTCGACTTGCCGATCATCTCTCGGCGAAGGTCCGGTGAATATGTCGCATCGTGCTCGACGTAGTCGACACCCTTTTCTTCGAGAAGGGACTTGGCGCGGGTGCAAAAACCGCAGAACTGCCGCGTATAGATGGTGACGGGTATCATAATCTCTCCAGACCGATGCCGGGTATTTCTGTCATATAGGCTCGGACAATGCCCTTGCAAAGGTCAAAACCGTTATCTCGGCCGCGCCCGCCTTGCGCAGCGTCCGGCTTGCCGCAGCCACCGTCGCCCCTGTTGTATAGACGTCGTCGACGAGGACGATGCGCTTGCCGAAAATGTCGTTTTCGCAACCTTTGGCAATCGCGAAAGCGCCCCTGACATTATCTTCGCGCGCCTTCGCGCCAAGGCCAACCTGCTGGCTGGTGCGCTTGACGCGCACAAGTGTGGCGGCAAGAAGCGGCTTACCCGAGAGCCTCGCCATATGGCGGGCAAGTTCGGCTGCCTGGTTGAATTTGCGCGCCAGCATACGGGTGCGGTGCAGCGGCACCGGGATCAGCGCATCGCAGCTTTCGACCGTCCCTTCGGAAGCGCGCAGCATCCAGGCAGCCATCATCGGTGCCAGATCGGTGCGGTCGCGATATTTCAACCCATGCACGAGATCGCGAACCGCATGGTCGTGGGTCGCAGCCGACCGCAACCGATCGAAGGGCGGCGGGTGAGCAATCGCCTCGGCGCTGAGGATGCCGGCGCCGAGATCATGCGAGAAGGGAATGCCGAGCACCTCGCAATAGGGCCGTTCGATGAAGCGGATGCCGGACCAGCACTTCGCACACAGCCCGCGATGGCCGCCGGTCGAAATGCCGCAGACGGAACAGGCCGGGGGATAGAGAAAATCTGCAAGCACGGAAAACGGCCGCAAGAGCTGCGCCCGCAAGAACTCCGTCCGTGTTTTGCCATCGATCGGCCTCATCCGGCTGAGACTAAAGCATGTCGCGCAAAAGTGTGCAGCGGTTTTTGCGTCAACCACATGCGTAAAAACAAAGAGCTAAAGCGCATGGAGCGAATCTGAAAGATCGCGACGCGCTTTAGCGCGTTCTTTCAGAAAGGAAAATCGTCTTGCTGCGTAAGCGCCACAGGATTAATGACATCGTCATGGAATCGATCTTCGACAGAGCCCTGATCGCCGCACATCGTCATCGCGCGCTCGCCAATAACGACCCGAAAGCCGCCTTCCTGCTCGACATTGCCGCTGAGGAAATGGCGGAAAGGCTTGCTGTTGTCGAGCGGACCTTCGAGACCGCCGTCGAACTGCATGGCGCAACTGGAGCCGCCGCCCGTGCCGCGCTGGCGACCGGCAAGATCGGCACGATGATGCGCGTCGAGAGCGAGAGGGCCTATGCGAGCCCAGGCGAAACCTTGATCGAGGCGCCGCTTGAGGACGTGCCGCTCCAGCCGCAATCGGCCAATCTCATCCTTGCTCCGCTCAGCTTGCATCTGACCAACGATACGCCAGGCGTCTTCATCCAGATTTGTCGCGCTCTAAAGCCGGACGGCCTATTCCTGGCGGCTATCCCCGGTGCCAGCACGCTGCAGGAACTGCGCGACGTGCTGCTGGCCGCCGAGGTCGAGATGACAGGCGGCGCAAGCCCGCGTGTCATCCCCTTCGCCGATGTGCGCGATGTCGGCAGCCTCTTGCAGCGCGCCGGTTTCGCGCTGCCGGTGATCGACGCGGAAAACTACACGGTACGATATGATTCGCTATTTCCGCTGATGCGGGATCTGAGAGCCATGGGCATGAGCAATCCGCTTGCAGCCAGGGGCCGGGTGCCGCTGACGCGCGCCTTCTTCCTGCGTGCAGCCGAGATCTATGCCGAGCGCTATTCCGATCCCGACGGGCGCATCCGCGCGACCTTCTCGATCATCTATGTCTCGGGATGGGCGCCGCACGAGAGCCAGCAAAAGCCGCTGAGGCCGGGTTCAGCCAAGGCACGCCTTGCCGATGCGCTGAAGGTGGACGAGCACAAGCTCAGCCAGTGACAGCGACGGTCTCTTCAATTTGTGATCATACCGTTGTTGATCACGTTGAAGACATTCTGAAGGGCGCCGGTGAAGAACCCGAGACCCGAGACGAGAGCGCCGCAAATGAGCGCGGCGATCAGACCGTACTCGATGGCCGTCGCACCTCTGTTATCTGCAAGAAATGCTTTCAAAAGATGCATGACCCCAACCCTTGGCGCGAACTGACAGCAAACGACCATTCCACGACCATCGGGCGATGGCCGGCATTTTTCAGCAACCGGCGCCGACGCCATAGCCCTGGACGACGCAGACCGAGCCGGGCGTATCCTGGAGGACGCTGCGGCGGATCGTATAACGCTTGCCGCTTTCGCTCTTCGGGATCGATCCGGTTGTCATCGTGTCGAATTCAAGCGGCGCGCTGGCAAAGACGCTCTTCTTCGAGGAATCCGCAAGCATCGGCGTCAGGATAAGCGTCAGGGCGACCACCGCCGTGCCGAACAGAAGGGCGATATTAAGCGCACCCGTCCTGCGCGAGGCAGACGAAACCCGTTCCTTTTCCCGGACAGCTTTCCAGAAATCATCGTCCATGACGTCAAGCCTTTTAATACACGCACGCCAGATGCTTGATTGAGGCCGATCTTTGGCAGAATGTGTTAAATGATCCATTAATATCCACAGCCGAAAATGGCCCGGCATGATAATAATCAGGTAACGCTAATACATATCATCGGGAAATTTGCAGCGGTTCCGGGGAGGCATCATGCAAAAGACAAAGACTAAAGCGCATCATCCGAATCCGGATCGGCGTGATGCGCTTTAAAGTAAATCCTGCAGCATCGGGATGAGCGGCTCGTCGGCCGGCGGCATCGGGTAATCGCGTAGCGCCTGCGGACGCACCCATTTCAGTGCTTGACCCTCGCGGCCCTGGGGAATGCCCTCGTAACGCCGGCAGATATAAAGCGGCATCAAAAGGTGGAAGGTTTCGTAAGAGTGGCTGGCGAAAGTCAGCGGTGCCAGGCAGGCGATCTTGGTGTTGATGCCGAGCTCCTCTTCGAGCTCCCGCACCAACGTTTCCTCCGGCGTCTCGCCGGGCTCGACCTTGCCGCCGGGAAACTCCCACAACCCGGCAAGCGACTTTCCCTCGGGGCGCTGTGCCAATAGGATACGCCCATCGGCATCGATCAGCGCACAGGCGACGACCAGCAATATCTTCCGGCCGGCATCGCTCATCGCGGCTCCTGCTGCCAATAGCAATAATGATAAGCGTCGCGAAAACCGAGGCGTTCATAGAGTGCGATGGCCGGACGGTTGGACAACTTCACCTGCAGCCAGGCCGATCGGGCGCTGCGCATGCGCGCCCAGCGCAGCGCCGAGGTCAGGATCTCGGTGCCCAGTCCCTCGCGCCGCCGCGTTTCGGAGACCGAAAGCGACATGATGCCGGCAAGGTCGTTGTCCTGAACGCAGAGCACGGTCGCCAGCGGGCCGTCCGCCGCATTCTCGATCATGAACAGGCCGGACGGCGGCTTGATCGCCGAAATGATCTCGGCAAGCGCCGGCTTCAAGTTCAGTGGCGCCCGGTCGACGGCGAGGTTGGCGTCGACGAACCGGCCGATATCATGGGTCGGCAGGTGATCGAGCGTATCCGGCAGCTCGGCCTCGGCAAGGTCGCAGGTCATCACCACCGTCTCGTCGAACCGCGTCCAGCTCTGCGCGCGCAGAAGCTCGATCAGCACCGGCGAAGCAAGCGGCGTCTGGCGGATGACGGCGGCGCGGCCATAGGCCTCGAACTTCCGGCTCGCCTTTTCCAGGCGGATTTCGACATCGCGATGGTCCGAGGGATCGAGCGGCACGATCGAATTCAGCCGGTTGGACGGATGGCCGGCCGTCAGCCGCACCTGCCAGCTGCCGTCATATTGCACGGACGCCGCCGGCCAGGCCCGGAAGCCGACGGCCTCCAGCCTGCGCACCAGCGGCAGATTGTGTGAAGAGATGGATGCCTGCACCAAAGAACGATCAGCTCCGATAGTCGCCATTGATCGCAACATATTCCTTGGTGAGGTCGCAGGTCCAGACGGTTGCCGAACCAGTGCCGAGTCCAATGTCAACTTTGACGGGGATATCCTGCGCCTTCATGACCTTCGAGGCGGCCTCCTCGGAATAATCGGGATCGCGCTCGCCATTGACCGCGACCCTGATGTCGCCGAACCAGATGGCCAGCCGGTCGCGGTCGGCCATCTCGCCCGATTTGCCGACCGCCATGACGATGCGGCCCCAATTGGCGTCTTCGCCGGCGGCCGCCGTCTTGACCAGCGGCGAATTGGCGATCGACAGTCCGATGCGCTTGGCTGCGGCATCGCTCTCGGCGCCCGTCACGGTGATTTCGAGCATCTTGGTGGCGCCCTCGCCGTCCCGCACCACCTGCAGCGACAGATCCTTCAGCACGTCGTTGAGTGCGGCCCGGAATTCTGCAAGGCGCGGGTCGTCGGCACTTTCGATACGGGCCTGGCCGTCCTTGGCCGCAGCACCCGTCGCAAACAGCATCAGCGTGTCGGAGGTGGAAGTGTCGCTGTCGACGGTCATGGAATTGAAGGTCGGGCCGACGCCATCGGACAGAAGCACTTGCAGCGCCTCGGGCGCGATGTCGGCATCGGTGACGACGAAGGAAAGCATCGTCGCCATATCGGGCGCGATCATGCCGGCGCCCTTGGCAATGCCGTTGATCGTCACGACGACGCCGCCGATCTCGGCGCTGCGGGTCGAAACTTTTGGATAGGTGTCGGTCGTCATGATCGCCTTGGCGGCCTCGAACCAGAAATCGCCGGTCGCTTCGACCTGCATCCGCTCCAGAACGCCTGAGAATTTGGTGGCGTCGAGCGGCTCGCCGATGACGCCGGTCGAGGCCAGATAGACTTCGTTTTCGGCGCAGCCGACTGCAGCGGCAGCCGACTTCGCCGTCAGTGCGGTCGCCTGGCGGCCCTTCAGGCCGGTGAAGGCATTGGCATTGCCGGAATTGACGACGACGGCGCGGGCACTGCCATGCGGCAGATTCGCCCGGCAGAAATCGACCGGCGCCGACGGGCACTTCGAACGGGTGAAGACGCCCGCAACGGCCGCCGGCTTGTCAAAGACCATCATCAGCACGTCGGTGCGGTCCTTGTACTTGATGCCGGCGGAAGCCGTCGCCATGCGCACGCCGCGCAGCGGCGGCATCGAGACGAAGGATTTCGGAGCGAGCGGAGAGACGGAACCGGACATGATGAAACCTGCCAATGGGCATTTCCAGGCGAATGGAAACCGGTTCGCCGTCCGGAAATGCAACAACAACAATGATATTAAAGGGCCCGGAAAAACCGGGCCCTGATGCGAATATTACTGCTTCGGCGCCGGCGCGACGGGATCACTGCCCGGCTCCGGCTGCTTGTTGGCCTGATCGTAATTCTTGCGCAGCGTCTCGTCGGTGATTTCGATCTTGGCGGAGGCCTTCGCCTTATTCAGAAGCTCAAGATACTTGTCGCGCATGACGAGCTGACGAACCTGATCCTGCACCTGCTCGAAGGGCGGCGGCGCGGCGTCGCGTTTATCCTCGACCTTGATGACGTGATAGCCGAAATCGGTCTTGACGGGCGTCTTGGAATAGGTGCCCTTCTCCAGCGCGAAGGCCGCGTCCTCGAATTCCTTGACCATCCGGCCGCGCGAGAAATAACCGAGATCGCCGCCTTCCGACTTGTTCGGATCGGTGGACTTTTCCTTGGCGAGTTCGGCGAAATCCTTGCCGGCGTCGAGCTGCTTGATGATGTCCTTGGCTTCGTCCTCGGTCTTGACGAGGATATGACGGGCGTGAACTTCCTCCTGCTTCGGCAGAGCAGCGACTTCCTTGTCGTAGCGAGCCTTGACTTCTTCAGGCGTCACGATGTCGACGACATGCTTCTTGAAGTAGGCGTTGTGCAGCTCGCGGTCGGTGAGATACTGCATGCGCTTCTTGAATTCGTCGGTCTGATCGAGCTTCTCGGCCGCAGCGTCGGCGGCGAGCAGCTTCACGTCGATGGCGGCGGAAAGGGCTGCGACCTTCTTTTGGTCATCGGGAAGCTGCGCCAGTTGCGGGTCGAGATTGGCGACGGCGAGGTCGAGTTCCGACTGGTGAATCTCCAGCGTGCCGACCTTGGCGATGACGGCGTCATCGGCATAGGCCGGGGCCTGGAGCGCAACAAAAGTTGCAAACGCCAGTACGGCAAGTTTGTTGGTGCTCAACATGAAATACCCTTCACAGTTACATCGCCGGTTTCAGCATCGCCTGAATCGGCCCAAAATAGCCATCAACACCGGATTGTGGCCTTTCTGTATCCGCCAAATCCGTTGACATCATTCGACCCCCCTCTTATCTGTCACGCAACCTCGCGTCCAGAACAGTTTCCGGGCGTTTTAGCCGCGCGCCTGATTTTCGGCTGGGCCGCGAACAACAAACGTCGGGGATGAATATTTGAGAAAGGACCAGTCATATGGTCAGCTTTGGCGGTCTAGCCCGCAAGTTGTTTGGATCTTCCAATGACCGCCGCGTGCGGTCTTTCCAGCCGAACGTCACTGCCATCAACTCTATCGAAGAGAAGACCAAGGCCCTGACGGACGAGCAGCTCACGGCAAAGACCGTAGAGTTTCGTGCGCTGCTTGCCGAGGGCAAGACGCTCGACGACATTCTGATCCCGGCCTTTGCCGTCGTGCGCGAAGCCTCGCGCCGCGTTCTCGGCCTGCGGCCTTTTGATGTACAGCTGGTCGGCGGCATGATCCTGCATTCGAATGCGATCGCCGAAATGAAGACCGGCGAAGGCAAGACCCTCGTCGCCACCCTGCCGGTCTATCTGAACGCGCTTTCCGGCAAGGGCGTGCACGTCGTCACCGTCAACGATTACCTCGCCCAGCGCGATGCCGCGACCATGGGCCGCGTCTACAGCTTCCTCGGCATGACCACCGGCGTCATCGTCCACGGCCTCTCCGACGAGGAACGTCACGCGGCCTATGCCTGCGACATCACTTACGCCACCAACAACGAACTCGGCTTCGATTATCTGCGCGATAACATGAAGTACGAGAAGAACCAGATGGTCCAGCGCGGCCACAACTTCGCGATCGTCGACGAAGTGGACTCGATCCTCGTCGACGAGGCGCGCACGCCGCTGATCATCTCCGGTCCGCTCGACGACCGCTCCGAACTCTATAATACGATCGACGCCTACATTCCGATGCTGGTGCCTAGCGATTACGAGATCGACGAGAAGCAGCGCTCGGCCAACTTCTCCGAAGAGGGCACCGAGAAGCTGGAAAACCTGCTTCGTCAGGCCGGCCTCTTGAAGGGCAACGCACTCTACGACATCGAGAACGTCGCGATCGTCCACCACGTCAACAACGCGCTGAAGGCCCACAAGCTGTTCCAGCGCGATAAGGACTATATCGTCCGCAACGACGAAGTCGTCATCATCGACGAGTTCACCGGCCGCATGATGCCGGGCCGCCGCTATTCGGAAGGTCAGCACCAGGCGCTCGAAGCCAAGGAAAGGGTGCAGATCCAGCCGGAAAACCAGACGCTGGCGTCGATCACCTTCCAGAACTATTTCCGCATGTACGCCAAGCTCGCCGGCATGACCGGCACGGCGCAGACGGAAGCGGAAGAATTCGCCAACATCTATAATCTCGATGTCATCGAGGTTCCGACCAACCTGCCGATCCAGCGCCTCGACGAAGACGACGAGGTTTACCGGACCTTTGACGAGAAGTTCAAGGCGATCATCGAGGAGATCCTCGACGCCCACAACCGCGGTCAGCCGGTGCTGGTCGGTACCACGTCGATCGAAAAATCCGAACTGCTCGCAGAGCGCCTGCGCAATCAGGGCTTCGACGACTTCAAGGTGCTGAACGCCCGCTATCACGAGCAGGAAGCCTATATCGTCGCCCAGGCCGGCGTGCCCGGTGCCATCACGATCGCCACCAATATGGCCGGCCGCGGCACCGATATTCAGCTCGGCGGCAACCTCGACATGCGCATCGAGCGCGAACTCGGCGAAGTCGAAGCCGGTCCGGAGCGTGACGCCCGGATCCAGGCAATCGTCGAGGAAATCAAGGAACTCAAACAGAAGGCGCTCGCCGCCGGCGGTCTCTACGTCATCGCCACCGAACGCCATGAAAGCCGCCGCATCGACAACCAGCTGCGCGGCCGCTCCGGCCGTCAGGGCGACCCCGGCCGCTCGAAATTCTACCTCTCGCTTCAGGACGACCTGATGCGCATCTTCGGCTCCGACCGCATGGACAGCATGCTGACGAAGCTCGGGCTCAAGGAGGGCGAGGCGATCGTCCATCCGTGGATCAACAAGGCCCTGGAGCGCGCCCAGAAGAAGGTCGAAGCCCGCAACTTCGATATCCGCAAGAACCTGTTGAAGTACGACGACGTTCTCAACGATCAGCGCAAGGTGATCTTCGAGCAGCGCCTCGAACTGATGGAATCGACCAATATTTCCGAAACCGTTTCCGACATGCGTCGTGAGGTGATCGAGGATCTGGTCGAAAAGCACATCCCCGAGCGCGCTTATGCCGAGCAATGGGATGCCGCCGGCCTGAAGACCGGTGCTTTGAACATCCTCAATCTCGACCTGCCGGTTGAGGATTGGGTGAAGGAAGAAGGCATTGGCGAAGACGATATCCGCGAGCGCCTGACGGAAGCCACCAACGCCGCCTTCACAGAAAAGGCCGAGCGTTTCGGCGACGACATCATGCATTATGTCGAACGCTCGGTGGTCATGCAGACGCTCGATCATCTCTGGCGCGAGCACATCGTCAATCTCGACCATCTGCGCTCCGTCATCGGCTTCCGCGGCTATGCCCAGCGCGATCCGCTGCAGGAATACAAGTCGGAAGCCTTCGAGCTGTTCACCGCGCTGCTGAACAATCTGCGCGAGGCGGTGACCGCGCAGCTGATGCGCGTCGAGCTGGTGCAGCAGGCCCCTGTCGAGCCCGAACCGCCGTTGATGCAGGCCCACCACCTGGATCCGACGACCGGCGAGGACGATTTCGCCCCGGCGATCTACCAGGCATCGGAAGTCCTCGTTTCTCCCGAGAACCGCAATCCTGATGACCCGGCCACCTGGGGCAAAGTCGGCCGCAACGAGACCTGCCCCTGCGGTTCCGGCAAGAAATACAAGCATTGCCACGGCGCCTTCGAACAGGTCTGAGGCAAGCCGCAAAGACTGCGGAAATGCCGCCTTCGGGCGGCATTTTCTTTTCTGCGGCAGCGCCGGAAAACCGGAATTACAGTGTCGGGCGGCAAGCCCGATCCGGAACCGTTTCTTAACCCTGTTCTGTCAAGACTTCGGGACGATTTGCCTGACTTTCAGAGTTTTGCGTGTTCATCATGGCGGTCATAGAAACAGCGGAGAAAATGCTGCCCGCGGGCCTGCGCCCGATCGGCGGCCGCGCGTTGCGCATGCTTGCAGCCGTGCTCACCGAACGTGGTGAGAAGGCGGCCGCTCAGCGCATGGCGCTGACGGCCTTCACGATCCGCATCCTTAGCGCGGCACTCGCCTTCGTCTCCCAGATCGTGCTTGCCCGGCTGATGGGCGAATATGAATACGGCATTTTCGTTTTCGTCTGGGTACTGGTCGTCGTCTTCGGCGATCTCTCATGCCTTGGTTTCCACACCGCGATCATCCGCTTCCTGCCGCAATACCGGGCAGCCGGCGCCGTCGAGGAAATCCGCGGCCTGACCGGCACGGCGCGCATCTTTGCATTGCTTTCGGGTACTGCAGTGCTCGCCGCCGGCATGCTCGGGCTGCATTTCTTCGGCGATATGATCCAGGTCTATTATCTCGTCCCGATCTTCCTCGGCCTGCTCGCCATGCCGATGATCGCGCTCGGCGACATTCTGGAAGGCACCTCGCGGGCGAACCACTGGCCGGTGATGGCGCTGAGCCCGGTCTATATTATCCGCCCGATTCTCATCATCGCCTTCATGCTCATCGCCATTGCCAGCGGCGCCGAGCATACGGCCGTCACCGCGATGCAGGCCGCACTCGCCGCGACCTTCGTCACCGCGCTTGGCCAGTATGCCGCAACGCTCTATCGCCTTCGCCGGCATTATGACAAAGGCCCGCACAAGGTCGATTTCCTCGCCTGGTTCAGCGTCGCTTTTCCGATTTTCCTGATCGAGGGCGTCAGCTTCCTGCTCACCAATTCCGATGTCGTCGTTGTCGGCATTTTCCTCGAGCCGCACGACGTCGCTATCTACTTCGCCGCCGCCAAGACGATGGCGCTGGTGCATTTCATCAATTTCTCGGTCAAGGCGGCCTCCGGCCCGCGCTTCTCCTCGATTATCGCCGAAGGCGACCACGCCCAGCTGGCGACCGCCGCCATCGACGCCGCCCGCTGGACCTTCTGGCCGGCGCTCGGTGTTGGACTTGCGGTGCTTGCCGCCGGACATCTTCTGCTGTCGCTCTTCGGCGGCGCCTTCACCTCAGGTTATCTGGTCATGGCGATCCTGCTCGCCGGCATCCTCGCCAAGTCGTTGGTCGGCCCGGCCGAAACGCTGCTGATGATGGCCGGCAGACAGAATATCTGCGTCGCGCTCTACGCCGGCGCGCTGACGGCCAATGTCGGCCTCAACCTTGCTTTGATCCCGCATTACGGCATCGAAGGCACAGCGATCGCCACGGCTTCCGCCATGGCGGTCGAGGCAATCCTGCTGCATCTCGCCGTGCGCCGCACGCTCGGCATCGTCCTTTTCGCCTTCGCCAGCCCCTCCGCCGCAACGCCAGAGATGAGAGTTCGATAGATGGTGCGTATTCCTCCCGTTACCGAAAGCACCGACAGCGCTGCCAACCGCATGGTGCATGATCTCGCCGCGCTGCATTTCGAAGCGCCGCGGGCCGAGGCGCGCGCCGAGATCGGACGACCGGGACGCGAGCTCTGCCTCTACCCGGGCAAGCTCGGCTATGAGCTGCAGGAAGAACTCGACTTTCTCTCCCACCGGGCTATGGAACCGAACGTCTTCTTCTCCGGCCGCTTTCTCGCTCCCGCCATGCCGCGGCTCGAAGACCGGCAGGTAAACTTCGCCCTGATCCGCGACCACAATGCCGGCCGCAGCCGCATGCGCTTTCTGATGCCGTTTTCGATCGACAAGCCGGGCTTTGCCGTCGGTCCGTCGATCATCCGCGGCTGGTCGAACAGCTTCGGCCCGCTTGGCACGCCGCTGGTCGACAGCGAGGATGCAGCCGAGACCCTCGACAACCTCTTCGAGGGACTGACCGCGCGCGATCTCAATCTGCCCGGCATACTGGTTCTGCCGGATCTCAGGCTGAACGGCATCTTCGTGCGCATGGTCAAGGCCGTGGCGCTCAGCCGCAATCTTCCCGTCACCGTCACCAATCCCTACTTGCGGCCGATGCTGCAGAGTGACAAAGAGGCGCCGGCCTATCTCGGCCGCACCATCTCTTCCTCGCACATGCGCGAGATGCGCCGCCAGTGGCGTCTGCTGGAGGAACAGGGAACGGCGGTGTATGCCGTCGCCCGCCAGCCCCGCGAAATCCACATCCGTTTCGAGGAATTCCTGGCGATGGAAGCCGGCGGCTGGAAGGGTAAGCGGCGAAGCGCTCTTGTCACCGATCGCTATCATACGGCTTTCGCCCGCGAGGCGGTGTCGAACCTTGCCGCCGTCGACGCCGTGCGTATTCACACGATCGACCTCAACGGCAAGGCGATTGCCGCCATCGTCGTTTTGATGATGGGTGGCGAGGCCTACACCTGGAAGACCGCCTATGACGAGAACTATGCCCGCTATTCGCCGGGCAAGCTATTGATGAGCGAACTCACCGAATGGCATCTCGACGACGCCAATATCGTGCGCTCCGATTCCTGCGCCGTCTCGGATCATCCGATCATGAGCCGCTTCTGGCAGGAGCGCGAGGAGATGGGAACGCTGGTGATCGGCCTGACGCAGAACGGCGACCGCGACATGCGCCAGGTCTCAGCCCAGCTCCACATGTACCGCAGCACCCGCAATATGGCGAAGATGCTGCGCGAGAAGATCATGTCGCTCGCCGGCCGGGGCTAAAGCCCTTTATTTGCATATCGTTCTTCCGGAACCGCTACACACTTCCGGGCGATATGCACTAATCTTCGGCCGCCGCCTTTTCGCGCAGCAGCCGGCGGATCACCTTGCCGGTGGTCGTCAGCGGCAAGGCATCGATGAATTCCACCTCGCGCGGATATTCGTGCATTGAAAGCCGCGTCTTCACCCACTCCCTGATATCGGCGGCCAGCGCTTCGCTTGGATGATGGCCTGGCGACAGAACGATATAGGCCTTGACGATCTCGGTGCGCACCGTATCGGGTTTGCCGACGGCGGCGGCAAGCTGCACGGCGGGATGGCCGATCAGGCAATCCTCGATTTCGGCCGGGCCGATGCGATATCCCGACGAGGTGATGACGTCGTCATCGCGGCCCTCGAAAGTGACGTAACCGTCGGCGTCCTGCCGGCCGATATCGCCGGTAAGCAGCCAGCCTTTGGCGAATTTTCGCGCCGTCGCCGCCGCATCGTCCCAATAGCCGAGGAACATCACGGGATCGGGACTGGCGATAGCGATCTGGCCCGGTTCGCCGACTGGCAAAGCGTCACCCGCTTCGCTGACGATCGCAACGCGATGCCCGGGCACCGCCCGTCCGATGGCGCCCGCCTTGGTGACGCCATGGGCAGCGCTCGAAGCGAGCACGAAATTGCACTCCGTCTGGCCGTAGAATTCGTTGACGGTGATGCCGAGCGTGCGCTGTGCCCATTCATAGGTCTCGCGGCCGAGCGCCTCCCCGGCCGAGCCGATGGTGCGCAGCACCAGATGGTATTTCGAGCGTGGATCCGAAACAGATCGCATCAGCCTCAATGCCGTCGGCGGAATGAAGGCGTTGCGCACCCCCATCTCGGCCATGATCCGATAGGCCATGTCGGCATCGAATTTCTGCGCCGGCGACGAGACGACGGGAACGCCGAGCAGCAGGCTCGGCAGCAGCGCGTTGAGCAGCCCACCCGCCCAGGCCCAGTCGGACGGCGTCCAGACCTTGTCGCCCGCTTTCGGAAAATCCTCATGGGCAAACTGCATGCCGGGAATATGGCCGGGCAGCACACGGTGGCCATGCAGCGCACCCTTCGGCGGCCCCGTCGTTCCCGAAGTGAAGATCATCAATGCGGGATCGTCCGGACCGGTCTTGACGACATCGAAGACGGGAGAATGGCCGTCCACCAATTCGCCGAAGGCGGCTGCATCGGTACTCGCCCCGTCGATGCTGATGAGATGTTTCAGCATCGGCAGCCGATCGCGGATCTGGCGGATGCGTTCGAGACCGAAGCCATTGGTGACGACGGCCACGACGCCTGCCGCCTTCAGCCGGTATTCCAACGCCTCGACGCCGAAGAGCAGCGCCAGCGGCAGCGCGATCGCGCCGCTCTTGTAGATCGCCACATGCGCAATCACCGTCTCGAAGGATTGCGGCAAGAGCAGCGCGACGCGATCGCCACGTTCGATACCAAGCGAAACCAGCGCATTTGCAAAGGCCGAGGAACGGTCGGCGAGCGCGCGATAGGTCAGGGTGCGGTGATGGCCGTCCGGGCTGAAATGTTCGAGGCAGACGCGCTCCGGCGCCCTCGCCGCCCAGTCGTCGCTGACGGCGCGGCCGATATTGAAGCCTTCGGGAATCCGCCACGAGAAATCGCGATAGAGATCGTCGTAGCGATCGTGGGACGGCAGGATCATAGGCGAAATCCGGTGAATGCTGCACCAGCTAACACCTTGTGCTGCAATTGCGCAAGCAGCCGGTCCGGGGCGGCGATGACAGGCCTGGCTTCCGAGCCCATCACGCATTGTTGTGTGCCTGGCAGAACGGTTCTTCGTCGGCCGCCCTGCGACTTTGCCGGTTCCGCGCTAGATCATGGAGGCCATCCCCCGGGGCATGGAATTGGGGCATCGAATTGGGTGATCAAATTTTAATCGCGGAGTCGTTTCATGGAATACGCAAAATTTGGCAAGACCGGTCTGGAAGTTTCGAAAATCTGCCTGGGCTGCATGACCTTCGGCGATCCCGGCCGCGGCAATCATGCCTGGAGCCTGCGGGAAGAAGAAAGCCGGGCGATGATCAAGCAGGCGATCGACCTCGGCATCAATTTCCTCGACACCGCCAACACCTATTCCAACGGCTCCTCGGAAGAGATCGTCGGCCGTGCTATTAAAGATTTCGCCAAGCGAGAGGACATCGTGCTGGCGACCAAGGTGTTCAATCGCATGCGGCCAGGCCCCAACGGCGCCGGCCTGTCGCGCAAGGCGATCTTCGATGAAATCGACAACAGCCTGCGCCGTCTCGGCACCGACTATGTCGACCTCTATCAGATCCACCGCTTCGATTACACGACGCCGATCGAGGAAACGCTGGAAGCGCTGCACGACGTCGTCAAATCCGGCAAAGCGCGTTATATCGGCGCCTCCTCCATGTATGCGTGGCAATTTGCCAAGGCGCTCTACGTCTCCAGGCTGAACGGCTGGACCGAATTCGTCAGCATGCAGGACCACCTGAACCTGCTCTACCGCGAAGAAGAACGTGAAATGCTGCCGCTCTGCGAAGATCAGAAGATCGCCGTCATCCCCTGGAGCCCGCTTGCCCGCGGCCGACTGACCCGCGACTGGGACGAGGCGACGGCGCGCAGCGAAACCGACGAATTCGGCAAGACGCTCTACACGCAGTCGAGCGATGCAGACCGCAAAATCGTCGAGGCCGTGGCCGAGATCGCCAAGGCTCGCGGCGTCTCCCGCGCCCAGGTCGCAACCGCCTGGATCCTGCAGAAGAGTGCCGTGACCGCCCCGATCATCGGCGCTTCCAAACCGGGCCACCTCAGCGACGCGGTTGCCGCGCTCTCCGTCAAGCTCACCACTGAAGAAATCGCCGCACTGGAAGCACCCTACATCCCGCACGCCGTCGCCGGTTTCAAATAGCCGCCGGCGGGTTTTCAGCCTCAGCGATCAAGGCAGATCCCCTCCGTTTGCGCGGAGGGGAAATCGAAACCATCACCATCCTGAGATTATATCCGACTGCCGGGATCGAGCTGCCGGCGCATCGTCACCAGAAACTGCTCGGCAAGCGCCCTGTCCTCCACCGCGCGCGCCAGAATGACGGCGCCCATCATCGATGAGAGGGTCGTCGCGGCATTGGCGCGGCGTTCTTCTTCGGTCTCGCCGGGAACGATATCGGCGAGTGTGTCGACCAGCACGGACAGCCCGTCGCTGAAGACGGCGCGGACAGCACCGCGGCTGCGGCTCACCTCCTGGATCAGCGTCGCGAAGACGCAGCTGCCGCCCGGATCGTCGACCGTGCGCCAGTGGATATAATGGTCGAGCAGCGATTCCAGCGGCCGATCCGGAGAATCGGCGATATGCTCCTTCCAGCGCGTTTCGACCTTGTCGATCAGCTTACGGCTGACCTCCAGCGCCAGGTCGTCCTTCGAAGCGAAATGACCGTAGAAACCGCCATGCGTCAGCCCCGCCGCCTTCATGATGTCGGCGACGCCGACCCCGTCGAAACCGTTCTCGCGGAAGAGCACGCCGGCAACGCCCAGGATTTTCTCTCGGTTTTCGGCAAACTTCTCGCGGCTCACCCGCATTTTTCATCTCCAGAAATAGTCGCTTGACAAAATATATGACGTCCATCATCAATAGGCAACAAATATGATGGCCATCATGTAAATCGATCTTGCATTTTCCCCAAGCTGAATTCGAACGGAATCTCGCCCATGGTTTCCACAGCCCTTGCCTCCTCTCTTGCCCGGCGTAACATCCACTACGGCTGGGTCGTCGCTGCCGCAACCTTTCTCACCATGCTGGTCACCGCAGGCGCCATGGGCGCACCTGGCGTTCTCATCAAGCCGCTGCAGGACGAGTTCGGCTGGGAGACGTCGCAGATCTCCTCAGCCCTTGCCATCCGCCTGATCCTTTTCGGTTTCATGGGCCCGTTCGCCGCCGCCTTCATGAATTATTTCGGCGTGCGCAAGGTCATCGTTTTCGCCCTCACCCTGATCGGCGCTGGCTTCATCGGTTCGCTGTTCATGACCACGCTGTGGCAGCTGCTGCTGCTCTGGGGCATTGTCGTCGGCTTCGGCACCGGCCTGACGGCCATGGTACTCGCCGCAACGATCTCCACCCGCTGGTTCACCAAGCATCGTGGCCTCGTCGTCGGCATGCTTTCGGCAAGTTCGGCCACCGGCCAGCTCGTCTTTCTGCCGCTGATGGCGGAGCTGACGCAACGCTATGGCTGGCACTCGACGGTGTTTTTTGTCTGCGCCATGATCATGGTCGCAGCCCTTGCCGTGCTAGCCTTCATGCGCGACCGGCCGGCCGACCTCAACTTGCCCGCCCTCGGCGAAACCCAGGTAACGCCGCCGCCGGCAAGCACCTCTCTCGGAGTCGCGCTGATGACGCCAATCACAGTGCTCAGAGACATCTCGAAGACGTCGACTTTCTGGATCCTGTTTGCCACCTTCTTCATCTGCGGCCTCAGCACCAATGGCCTAATCCAGACCCATTTCGTCACCCTCTGCGGCGATTTTGGCATCGTGCCGGTGGCCGCCGCCAGTGTGCTGGCCGTCATGGGCATCTTCGATTTCTTCGGCACCATCGGCTCCGGCTGGCTGTCCGACCGCTTCGACAATCGCTGGCTGCTGTTCTTTTATTACGGCTTTCGCGGCCTGTCGCTGCTCTACCTGCCCTTCAGCGATTTCAGCTTTTACGGCCTCTCCATCTTCGCCGTCTTCTACGGCCTCGACTGGATCGCCACCGTGCCGCCGACCGTCAAGATCGCCGCCGACCGCTTCGGCCGCGAAAAGGCCGGCCTCGTCTTCGGCTGGGTCTTCGCCGGCCATCAGCTGGGAGCCGCCACCGCCGCCTATGGCGCCGGCCTCTCGCGCACGGAGCTTTCGAGCTACCTGCCCGCCTTCTTCATCGCCGGCGCCTTCTGCCTGCTGGCATCGATCCTGGCGATCACGCTGAAGAAGTCCGGCCTGACCGCTCCGGCACCCGCGGCGGCCCATTGATATCAAAAGCATCCGGCCTCGAAACGAGGTCGGATCTCTCTACAGGATCAGTTGGATAACTTCGCTTGCCCGTCTTGCGCGTGCAGGCGCTCACATGTTAGACAGCCGCCCGGTCGTATCCGTTGCCCCATTGGCGGAATTGGTAGACGCGCTCGACTCAAAATCGAGTTTCGAAAGAAGTGCTGGTTCGACTCCGGCATGGGGCACCAGCCTACGCTCTATGAGCTTCGGCTCGGCCAGCCGAAGAGAGCAGCTAAGCGGAGGCTGTCGCGCCGCAGTTCCGTCAGGAATGAAGGCGGACTGGTTCGATAGTTCATCCCGAATACAATTGTGTCGTACCTCCGCATCAACAAACTGACGCGGGAGCACGCAACGAATCCGTATCCGAATAAAACTACTTGTTCTTCAACAGCCACATCTTGCCGGCCATGGTGATGCCGTAGACGTCTTTCGAGACATCGTCATCGAGGTGCCGCCGCTCGAGAAAACCAGGCTCCTTCAGCTCACCCAGCGTCTTGGCGGTGACCGATTTGATTTTCTGAGGCCGCTCTTTCCAACGGTCGGTCTTTGCGTAGGTCACCGTCGCGTTCTGATGCGTCCATTTATTGGCTGGCTGAGGGTAAAGGTCTCCATCCCTGGCGAGTTTCAGTGCGGCAATCTGGGACGGCGTAAGCTCAATCATACTAAAAGATCCTGTGCAGGTGTTGTTTGCGCTGGGAATGCGCTTGTACCAAAGGCGTGCTCATAACACCGACGGACGAGTTTCACCACTGCATTGCGATATTCGCGCCACGAAAGGCGAAAACCCGGCTCATTGGAACCGGGCTTCGCCTTCGTCGGGTAATCCTGGTCAATCGCAACGCCGGACCGTCTTGGTAACCTCGCCTTCGTCGGTCTGTCGGGTGACGCTCCTGGTTTCGCAGCCATAGTCGCGATAGCGGCGGTGCTCGCGTTCGCGCACCGCACCGAAAGTGACGCCACGCTCGCTGATGGTGATGCCGGGTCGTACCCGCTCATGACGATAGCCGTCGTCATAGGAACGCTCCCGGACATAGACGCTGTCGGCGAGAACAGGCGCTGCAAACGAGCAGGCGGCAAGGGCCGCTACAGTACAATTCAGGATGATCTTCCGCATGTCGTTTCTCCTTTCTTGATGAAAGAGCAACGAGACAAGAGACAAGTGGTTCCAACATCGCCGGAGGCCCGACCTTGCGGCAAACGAGTTCCGGGCCTCACGGGCAAGACCGCAAACAAGGGCAGCGCACCCAAATCAACTGTTTAATTCCGCTTGCACTTCGTACAGAGTGGCCGCCGCAATCACAGGAAGGGTCAGACGTGCATCAGGAAGTAGGGCTCATCGCGACGGTTGCCGTCAGTTTCGTTTTCGCGGCGGTCCTGGGGTATGCTGCTGACCGGCTTCGGCTGCCGCCGCTGGTCGGCTACCTGATGGCCGGTATCCTGATGGGGCCGTTCACGCCGGGCTTCGTCGCCGATACCGCCCTTGCCGGTCAACTCGCCGAAATGGGCGTCATCCTTCTGATGTTCGGCGTCGGCCTGCATTTTTCCGCCTCCGACCTGCTGGCCGTGCGTGGCATCGCCGTGCCGGGCGCGATCGGGCGCATCATCCTCGCCACCCTCATGGGCATCGGCCTTTGCAAACTCTGGGGCTGGAGCCTCGGTGCCGGCATCGTCCTGGGCCTGAGCCTGTCTGTGGCGAGCACCGTCGTTCTGCTGAAGGCGCTGGAGGAGCGCAATCTCGTCAACGCGCCGAGCGGGCGCGTCGCCGTTGGCTGGCTGATCGTCGAGGATCTGGTGATGGTGCTGGCGCTAGTGCTGCTGCCGGCCCTTGCAGAACTTCTGGGTGGCAATGCCGTCGCTACGGCCAACCACGGCCTCGGCGAGCTTTCCCTGGTGCTGACGATCGGCCTGACGCTGCTGAAGGTTATGGGTTTCGCCGCCATGGCGATCTTCCTCGGCCCGCGCATCGTGCCCTGGCTGCTGACGATGGTCGCCCGCACCGGCTCGCGCGAACTCTTCACGCTGACGGTACTGGCGATCGCCCTCGGCATCGCCTTCGGCTCGGCGGCGATCTTCGGCGTCTCCTTCGCGCTCGGCGCCTTTTTTGCCGGCGTCGTCATGAGCGAATCCCAGCTCAGCCACAGGGCAGCGGCCGACTCGCTGCCGTTGCAGAATGCCTTCTCCGTGCTGTTCTTCGTCTCCGTCGGCATGCTCTTCGACCCATCGATCCTGGTGCGCCAGCCGCTGGCGGTGATCGGCGCGCTGGCGCTCATCATCCTCGGCAAGGGCATCATCACCTTCACGATCGTCATGCTGCTGCGATATCCGATCGGCCTGGGGCTGACCTTGGCCGGCGGCCTTGCCCAGATCGGCGAATTCTCCTTCATCCTCGCCGGCCTCGGTGTCTCGCTTGGGCTGCTGCCGCATGAGGGCCAGGATCTGATCCTTGCTGCGGCAATCCTGTCGATCACACTCAATCCCATCGTAATCTTCGCGACCGACGGGCTGAAGAAATATATCCATTCGAAATGGCCCTCCCTTTGGGAAAGCTACGGCAGGAAGAGGCAGAAGGCGCTCGGCAAGGAACTGGAAAAAATCAAGGCGCTCGGTGAGGAGCGCGAACGCGAGCATCAACTGAAGATGCAGCAGCTGATCGAGACTTTCCCGCTATTCTCTGAGGTCGACGAAGACGCGCAAGAGGAACTGCTGCTGCTCTTCAAGGCGAAATCCGCGCCGCCCGGCGAGCGCGTCATCCGCCGCGGCGATCGCGGCGACGGCATGTATTTTATCTCATCGGGAGCGGTGGAAGTCCGCCTCGCCAGTGGCGCGATCCGCCTGGAGCCCGGTGCCTTTTTCGGCGAAATGGCGCTTCTGACCGGCGGACGGCGCACTGCCGACGTCATTGCCGTCGACTTCTGCCAGTTCGAGGTGCTCGAGCGGCGCGACTTCAACATGTTCATGGCGCGTCATCCCAATTTGCGCGCCGCAGTCAGCGAAATGGCCCAGAAACGCACGGAGATGAACGACCAGCGTCAGCAATGGGAAAAATCGATGGATCTCTCATGACGCAACATGGGCGCATGTCTCGGCGATAGCACGATTGCTCAGCCTGCCGGCCAATAGCCATCGGCGCGGAAATCCTCCGGGATCGGATCGAGTCGCGACAAGCTCTCGGCCGCAAAATCGATCTGCAGCGACAGGTATTGAAGAGACGCCAGCATCGGCACGCCGGTCGCGAACTCCCGGATGCGCGAGAGATGATAGCCGCTGGCACTCAACCGCCGCGCCGCCTCCCGGCGCACGTCGTCTCGGCTCGGCCCGCCGCCCTCTTCGAACCGCTCAACCATGTGCACGGCCTGCCCGCGGCCGCCTTCAATCACTTTGAACATGCTCATGCCACCCTGCAGTCGCCCCAATTCGGCTGGAGCATGATGTCTTAAGAAAACCGCCCACAGTTTTCGGTATCATGCTCTGAGACAGCTTGCCGGAGAATCGCCGATTCGCCATCCCGTGAAATCTTGGGAGAGGCGCCGATGCCCCACATCACGAAAATTTTTGGACAGGGGTGGCACGAAGGACACGGGCAAGCATTTACAGCGCCGCACACGCCCCCTAAAGCTTTTCGCACTGCAACAGGAAGGGAACGGAATGCTCCGCAGACTTTACGACTGGACCATGTCTTTGGCCTCGCGCAAATCGGCCGAAGTCTGGCTCGCCGTCATCGCCTTCGTCGAAAGCTCCATCTTTCTCGTCCCCGCCGATGTGCTTTTCCTGCCGATGGCGCTTGCCAAGCCGGAGCGCTCCTATCGCTACGCGTTGATCGCGACCATCGCTTCCGTGCTCGGCGGCATCGCCGGCTGGGCGCTCGGCTATTACGCCTATGAGACGGTGGCCCGGCCGGTTCTCGAATTCTACGGCAAGCTCGACGCCTTCGAGCAGATGAAAGCCTATGTCACCTACGAGACGATCCTGCTGCTGCTTGTCACATCAGGTGTTGCGCATCTGCCGCCGATCAAGATCGTCACAATCCTGTCCGGCGTCATTCACGTCAATCTGGGCCTTTTCATTGTTTCGGCGATCGTTGCGCGCGGGGCGCGTTTCCTCTTCCTCGCCTGGCTGCTGCGCCGCTACGGCGAACCGATCCGGGACTTCATCGAGAAGCGCCTCGGCCAGATCGTCGGCTTCGGTGCAACTGCCGTGATCGTTTTATACATCGCCTACCGCTACCTCGCTCACTAGAACATAAGGTTGTCCGAAAACCGCTCGCGCTTTTCGGCATCGTGCCACTAAGCCAACTTCGCGGAGTTCCGCCATGACTGCCACTTCCTCGCCGCTCGCCCGCCCCGGGTTTGTCTATTCCATATTGCTCGCCATCGGCATGGCGGCCGCGGTCGGCACGGCGCTTGGTTTCCAATATATCGGCGGCTACATTCCCTGCGCACTCTGCCTGCTGCAGCGCCAGCCTTATTATTACGCCATCCCGATCGCCATCCTCGCAGCGATTTCGGAACTCGTCGGCCTGCCGAACTGGATCACCCGCGCGCTCATTCTTGCCGCCGGCATGCTAATGCTGGTCACCGCGGGCATGGGCGTCTATCACGCCGGCGTCGAATGGCATTTCTGGGCCGGCCCGGCCACCTGCTCGACGACGGCCAGCAGCATGACGACCAATGCCGGCGATCTGCTCGGCGAACTCAACACGATCAAGGGCCCATCCTGCACCGATGCAGCACTCAGGGTGCTCGGCCTGTCTTTTGCGGGCTGGAACGTGATTGCCGGAATTCTGCTCGCAGCCTTCGCCTTCGCAGGCGTTCGCAAAGCCGCTTGATCAAGGCTGCAGTTCGGTATCCCAGTAGAGATAGTCGAGCCAGCTGTCATGCAGATAGTTTGGCGGGAACAGCCTGCCGTTATTGTGCAGATCCTGCACCGTCGGCTGATAGGGCTTCTGCGACGGGAACATGCTTGCCTGCTTGGGAAGCTTGCTGCCCTTGCGCAGATTGCAGGGCGAACAGGCTGCCACGACATTCTCCCAGGTGGTCTCGCCGCCATGGGCGCGCGGGATGACGTGGTCGAAGGTCAGATCGTCATGGGCGCCGCAATACTGGCATTCGAACCGGTCGCGCAGGAACACGTTGAACCGGGTGAAAGCGGGATTGCGGGACGGCTGAACGTAGGTCTTGAGACACACGACACTCGGAAGCCGCATCGAGAAACTCGGCGAGGAAACCGAATGCTCGTATTCCGCGATGATGTTCACGCGGTCGAGAAATACCGCCTTGATCGCGTCCTGCCAGGACCACAGCGACAAGGGATAATAACTCAGTGGCCGGAAGTCAGCGTTCAGGACGAGCGCTGGCAGGGCCTGTGGGGAGACTGCAATCGTCAAGGGACTCTCCTGATCGATTCGGCATCTGCACCTGTATATTAGGCCGGTTGTTACAGGATTGTGAAGTCCAATAAATTCAGAGGATAAAGGCAATTTGAAGAGTGTTGCCGATCAGCTGGTCGGCACCATGTCGCGGCGCGTTTTCGCGGCGTAATAGGCCCAGAAAAGCCGGGCCGCCACGGAGCGCCACGGCGACCAGGGTTCCGCCAAGGCAGCCAGAGCCTTTGCTTCAGGCCGGGCCGCGAGACCGAATGCCGCGCCGACGGCATTCTGAAGCGCGACATCGCCGGCCGGAAAGACATCGGCATGGCCGCCGCAGAACATCAGATAGACCTCCGCCGTCCACGGACCGACGCCCTTCAGCGCGGTGAGTTCGCCAAGCGCTTCTTCAGGCGGCATCAGGCAGAGCCCGGAAAGATCGAGGCGGCCGGAGGCAACGGCTTCGGCGATCCGCGACAGGGTCTCAGCCTTGGCGCGTGACAGGCCGAATTCACGCCAGGCCTCGGCGTGAAGCAGCGCATAGCCCTCGGCGGTCAAAAGACCGTCCGCCGGCAGCATGCGCCGCCAGATCGCCTCGGCACTGGCGCGCGATACCATTTGTGAGACGATGATATGGGCAAGGCCGGCAAAACCCGGTTCGCGCAACCGCAGCGGAACGGGCCCTGCATCCACCGCGATCGGCACAAGGCGTGGATCGACACGAAGCAGTGCTTCGAGCCCCCGGCTGACGTCGTCTTCGTTGCGGATGATCTGCACATCGCCTCGCAGTGGTTCAAAACCTAAATCCATGGCAGAAGAAAGCATGACCACGAGCGAGCGTCAAAAACCTGTCTTTCGTTTTGCGCCGAGTCCCAACGGACAGTTGCATCTCGGCCATGCCCTCTCGGCTCTCCTGAACCGCGACATGGCGGCGATCGCGCGTGGGCGCCTGCTGCTGCGCATCGAGGATATCGACCAGGCGCGCTGCACTCCAGAGTTCGAGGCCGGCATCCTGAGCGATCTCGACTGGCTTGATATCGGCTGGGAAAGCCCGGTGCGGCGCCAGTCGGAACATTTCCCCGAATATCAGGCAGTACTGCACGCGCTGATCGAGCGCGGCCTGGTCTATCCGGCCTTCCTGACCCGAGGCGAGGTGAAGGCGCGCGTCGCTGCCTATGAGGCGGCCGGTGAATCCTGGCCGCGCGATCCCGACGGCACGCCACACTATCCCGCAAACGATCGCGAGCGCCCGGAAGACGAGTGGCGGGAAATGCTGACCTCGGGAAAGAAACATGCCTGGCGGCTCGATATGCGCAAGGCGCTGGACCTGATCGGCGAACTGCTGTTCTGGACCGAAACCGGCGACGGCAGATCGGGCGAGATCGCCGCCGACCCCGAAGTCTGGGGCGATGTCATCCTGTCGCGCTCGGACGCCCCGTCGAGCTATCATCTTTCAGTCGTCGTCGACGATGCGCTGCAGGGCGTCACCCACGTCGTGCGCGGCCTCGACCTCTTCCCCGCGACATCGGTGCACCGCCTGCTGCAGGTGTTGCTCGACCTGCCGCGACCGATCTATCACCATCACCGTCTCATTCTCGATCCGGCCGGCCGCAAGCTTTCGAAAAGCGACGGCGACAGCGGGCTTGGCGAATTGCGCGCCCGCGGCATGTCATGGGCCGATATTCGCCGCCTTGTCGGGCTCTGATGCCCGTTCGGCACGCTCTCTGCCGACGATCGAAAGCGTGTGGGAGAACATCCGGAAGACGCGGAATTTGATCAGCGCTGCATTGATCTCCGCCCCGATGATGAAGATGACGCCGATCATGTAGAGGAAGATCAGCACGATCATGACCGAGGCGAGGCCGGCATAGGTTGCGGTATAATTGGCGAAGGTCGCCAGATAATAGGCAAAGATCAGCGCGCCGGCGAGCCAGAGAAGCAGGGTCAGCAGCACGCCCGGGATGACATCAAAGACCCGCCGCTTGCCTGCCGGCAACCAGAGATGCATGACCAGCAATCCGACCGTCAGAACCACCAGCGTGCCGTAAATGCGCCAGCTGAAGACGATGTCGAGCGTGTCGGCAAACAGCGGAAACCAGTTCCTGGCATAATCGAGCGCCAGCGGCACGGCGACCAGCAGGATGCTGATCGCCGCAAAGATGATCACCGCGATCAGCACATAGCCGAGGCTCGCGAGTCGGGTGAAATACCACGGTCTCGTCTCCTGCACCCGGTAGGCGCGGTTGAGCGAGATGCGCAGCGCCTCGACGCCGTTCGAGGCGAAATAGGCGGCCGCCAGCACCGAGATCGTCAGCAGCCCGCCGCGCGGAATTGTCAACACCTGCAGCACCTGGTCGGCGAGCGGCTTGGCAATCGCCTCGGGCCAGGTGTCGAAGATCAGATGGATGGCGGTCGAGGAAAATTGATCGGCGCCGAGGAAGCTTGCAAGCGCCGTGCCGAAGATCAGGAAGGGGAAAACCGCAAGCAGGCTGGACAGCGCCACATGGCTCGCCATGGCAAAGCCGTCGTCCTCGATCATATGACAGATCGCGTCGTAGACCACGTCGTAGATCGTGCGCAGCGCCTTCGGCATTCCGTCTCCGGCTTTCCAGATTGTATCCTCTGGCCGAATATGGGAAACGAGTCCCATTTTGTACAGGAATCATTCCATGGCGGGAGAGCGTACCATCGTCGTGACCGGATGCTCGTCCGGCATCGGCGCTCATTGCGTGCGGGCTCTGAAAGCCGATGGCTGGCGCGTCTTTGCGACGGTGCGCAAGGCGGAAGACCTGCCGGGGCTGGAGGCAGACGGCATTGAAGCCTTGCTGATGGACTATGCCAGGTCCGAGACGATTTCGGAGCTGGTCGACGCGGTCCTGGAACGCAGCGGCGGCCGCATCGACGCGCTTTTCAACAATGGCGCCTACGGCCAGCCGGGCGCCGTCGAAGATCTTTCGACGGCCGCGTTGCGCGCCCAGTTCGAGGCGAATTTCTTTGGCTGGCACGAACTGACGCGGCAGATCATCCCGGCGATGCGCAAACGCCGAGAGGGGCGGATCGTGCAGTGCTCGTCGATCCTCGGCGTCGTGCCCTATCGCTATCGCGGCGCCTACACCGCTTCCAAATTCGCGCTCGAAGGCCTCAGCATCACCTTGCGCATGGAGCTACAGGGCAGTGGCATCCATGTGAGCCTGATCGAGCCGGGACCGATCGCCACGCGTTTCACCGCCAACGCGCTCGCAAAGATCAAGGAGCATATCGACCTTGAGAATTCGCAGCACGCGGCCGACTATGTCAAGCAACTGGCAAGACTTAATGGATCTGGCCCGGTCAGCCGCCATAAGCTTGGCCCGGAAGCAGTCTATTCCGTATTGAAACACGCATTGAACTCGAAAAATCCAAGGCCACATTATCCTGTAACGACTCCGGCCAAGCAGGGCATGTTCCTGAAGCGGCTGCTTCCGGCAGACCTCTTCTACCGCCTGATGCGCTGGACGGACTGAGAAAGCTGAATGCCATGTCCACGGTCACCTATATCCTTGCGATCATCGTCATGGGCGCCGTCGCCCTCGTCCTGATCCGCGGCCTCTTCAATATGATGAAGGGCGGCGATGCCAACCGTTCCAACAAGCTGATGCAGCTTCGCGTCCTGCTACAGGCAATCGCCGTCGTCCTGATCATGGTGACGCTCTGGCTGACCGGTGGTGGCCGGCCGACGTGACCGGGCAATCTAACGACAGAGGGATAAAATTGGGTACTATCGTCTCCTCGAACTCCCTCATTCCTGTGCTCGTCATAGGAATCCAGCCACCGCGCGTCCGCGCGGTGAATAACAAAATCAGACGTTCAAAAGCCTCTCCCGCGCCCAAAGACTTGGGCGCGGTGGATTCCTGTGACGAGCACAGGAATGAGGGAGGTGAGGCCATGCACGACGCGGTGGTTCTGTACGCAGCGGCAAATTTTGCGACAATGCCAACTCCACCTTCCGTCACCCCAGGCCTTGAGCCGAGGATCCGTGCCACGACTGCTAGTGAATGCCATGTGGATGCTCGGGTTAAGCCCGAGCATGACGAAGGGTGGAGTGGTTCAGCCTTCCCACCAATAGGCGGTGCGGCATGGTAAAACTCAACAAGATCTACACCAAAACCGGCGATGACGGCACCACAGGGCTGGTTTCCGGGCCGCGCCGGACAAAGGACGATCTCCGCGTCGAGGCCTATGGCACGATCGACGAAGCCAATTCCGCCATCGGCCTGGCGCGACTGCACACGGCCGGCTTGCCCGAGCTCGACGCTATGCTGATGTCGATCCAGAACGACCTCTTCGATCTCGGCGCCGATCTCGCCACACCCGATACCGGCGAGCCGCCGGCCTACGAACCGCTGCGGATCGTCGAGGCGCAGGTCGACCGCGTGGAACGCGAAATCGACCAGTTGAATGCCGGCCTGGAACCGCTGAAATCCTTCATCCTGCCGGGCGGCAGCCCGGCCGCCGCACATCTGCATCTTGCCCGGACGATTGCGCGGCGCGCCGAACGTTTGATGGTGGCGCTTGCCCGCACCGACGGTGAAATCGTCAGCGAGGCAGCGATGAAATATGTCAATCGGCTCTCCGATTTCTTCTTCGTCGCCGCGCGTCATGCAAATGATCGCGGCCATGCGGATGTGCTTTGGGTTCCGGGAAAAAACAGATAGGCTTGCCGCGGTCGCGATCGCCGGGGGGCCTTATGTTCATACCTTTTCACGACGCCAATACGCTGAAATATATCAAGGTTCAGTGGGTGACGCTCTCACTGATCGCATTGAATGTCGCGGTCTGGCTTGTGACCAGCCTGGAGAGCGAGCAGGCCGCCCAGGCGACGACCGTCGGGCTCGGCTATATCCCGGCGATCGCCTTCGGTGACGCGGTGCTGGCGCAGGGGCTGGAAATCGTGCCGGAACCGCTGACCTACCTCACCTATGCCTTCGTCCATTCCGGCTTCTGGCATCTGGCGTCCAACATGATTTTTCTCTGGGTCTTTGGCGACAATGTCGAGGACGCGATGGGACACTTGCGCTTCCTGATTTTCTACGTCGTCTGTGCAGCCGCCGGCGCGCTCTGCCACGGTCTGCTGGCCATGGCCTCGCAGGCACCGCTGGTTGGAGCCTCGGGGGCGATCTCCGGCGTCGTCGCCGCCTATGTCATGCTGCATCCGCGCGTCAAGGTCTGGGTGCTGGTATTCTTCCGTTTGCCCCTGCCCTTGCCTGCCTTCATCCCGCTGCTTTTGTGGATCGGCCAGCAGTTCTTCATGCTGGCGATCGCACCGGATGGCGATGTTTCCTGGGGCGCGCATGTCGGCGGCATCCTTGCCGGGGCTCTTCTGATCCTGGTGTTGCGCCGACCCGGTGTACCGCTGTTCGACCGGGAGATCGTCACGCCCCGCGCCGTGAGAAGCGATCCTGGCGCCGGCCCTGCCATCGCCGCCGGCACGGATGGGCGCACAGCGCAGCGCCTTCCCTGGGGCCGACGCTGACAACAATATTGACGTGAACGTAAACGTTCATATATTGCCCGGCGAATCGTCTACCGGCGGCATAGAAGCGTTGTATTTGGAGGAAAAGCGCGTATCGATGTCGCCATTCGACAATCGGAGCGGCGCGCGAGCGGGCATTTTCGTTGAAGCCAGTTTCCCGTGAAGGAAGGACCCCCCATGAAGATTCTCGTACCCGTCAAACGGGTCGTCGACTACAACGTCAAGATCCGGGTGAAGCCGGACGGCACGGGTGTCGAGCTTGCCAATGTGAAGATGTCGATGAACCCGTTCGACGAAATCTCGGTGGAAGAGGCGCTGCGGCTGAAGGAAGCCGGCAGGTGCGAGGAAGTGATCGTCGTTTCGATCGGTCCGGCCAAGGCCGAAGAGACGCTGCGGACCGCCCTTGCCATGGGCGCCGACCGGGCGATCCTGGTCGAGACCGACGATGCCGTCGAGCCGCTCGCCGTCGCCAAGATCCTCAAGGGCATCGTTGATGCCGAGCAGCCGGGTCTTGTCATCGTCGGCAAGCAGGCGATCGACGACGATTCGAACCAGACCGGCCAGATGCTGGCAGCACTGCTGGGGTCCGCCCAGGCCACCTTCGCCTCGAAGATCGAAATCGCTGACGGCAAGGCTGAGGTCACCCGCGAAGTCGATGGCGGCCTGCAGACGATCGAGATCACGCTGCCGGCGGTCATCACCTCGGACCTCAGGCTGAACGAACCGCGTTATGCCTCGCTGCCGAACATCATGAAGGCGAAGAAGAAGCCGCTCGACAAGAAGAGCCCGGCCGATTTCGGTGTCGACACCACGCCGCGGCTGAAGGTGCTGAAGACCGAGGAACCGTCGGGCCGCAAGGCCGGTGTCAAGGTCAAGTCGGTCGCCGAACTGGTCGACAAGCTCAAAAACGAAGCCGGCGTGCTTTAAGCCAGGAAAGAGAGAACAACATCATGACCATTCTTCTTCTGGCCGACCACGACAATCAAAGCCTCTCCGACCAGACCGCCAAGGCGCTGACGGCAGCAAGCCAGATCGGCTCCGATATTCACATCCTCGTCGCCGGCAAGGCTGCCAAGGTAGCCGCCGATGCCGCGGCAAAACTCTTCGGCGTCGCCAAGGTGCTGCTGGCCGAAAGCGACGAGCTCGCCAACAATCTGGCCGAGCCGCTTTCCGACCTGATTGTTTCGCTGGCCGGTGCCTACGAC